>CACZHN010000091.1 GCA_902780985.1 uncultured Lachnospiraceae bacterium
GTATAATATACCTGTGTCAGATTAAATGGTCTTTTAACAAAGATTAAAATCAGATTAAAGATTAAAATGCATTTTCAAGGTACATCTCATCACGGACACCGCCCTCTGCATTCTCGCTGTAACGTCCGCAAAAGTCTCCTGTCACTTCATCAAAGAATGCAAGTCTGTAGCGCGGATCAAACTCTACTTTCCATCCCTCTTGATTCTTTTCGAAGATTACTTCCGCCTTGTCTCCGTCAAAGTGCAGCACGTTTACTTCCGTATCCTGAAACTCTTCCGAATATGTAGGATATACAACATAGTCTCCGGTTGCCGATACATAAAGGTTTGTGTAATAGCCCTTCAGCCCTACATTATCTTCGAATTTGCATTCTTTATACTCTCCGTTCTTATCAGGAGATACACGTATGATACTTGTATCACTTACTAAAATAACTGCATTTCCGCGCACAAAGATATGCTCATAATATCTTTTCAAGTCATAAAACTTCTCCAGATCATGACTGTCATCCTTACCGGTATTAATAAATGCCAATCCCCTTTCACCCTTCAATTCGGAATTCTCGGACTCGTCAGGATTCAGAACCTCATCTATAGAAATAGATTCTCCACGTTCGTATTCTTCGTGAGTTTTCTGAACCTTATCGCGCGGATCATATGTATATATGACCATAAGTCTGCCATCATCCGTAGTTCCCAGCGGGTTCATAGCATAATGCGAATCGAATTCGTTCAGCATATCTTCCGAACCGTCTGCATATACTTTAAGGATCTTGGTCGTATAATTAACATTAAAATCATATCCGCATGCACACTGCACTCTGTCGTTCAGTACTACATACATAGCACTTCCGTCAGATGCAAGTGCATATGAACCGTTGAGTTCCGGATCATATTCCTTTTCGAATTTATTCACAAGATTTCCGTCTGTATCATAATAATATCCGTAGACAACGGCCTCCTTGCGATTGCCGTATGGCGTAATGAATCCGAAGCCCTTCCCCTCGAATATAACCGGTGTAAGAAACATTTCACTGCAATCCACTACCTTAAATGTATTCAGAACGCTGTCCGTGCAGGCATCATATACAGTAACCTCTGTACTGCCATCATATTTGTCACGGTCAAGAATAACAAATCTTCCGTCTGCTATCTGCTCTATAAAATCCGCATCAGGAAACTTTTCGGCTATAATTCCCTTATACGCACGCTCCTTAGGTTCGGATACGATCTCTGTAGTTTCTTCGGATACTTCAGCCGAACCTACAGTTGCTTCGATTGTTTCTGAGGCTTCTACTGCCACACCTGTTTCATAATTCGTGGCAGCTGCGGTTTTCCCTTCTCCGCATCCCGTAAAGCAACCTGTTAAAAGAGTTGCCATTGTGATACATATTGCCTTCTTTAATGCTGTCTTTCTCATGTTAGTTCCTCCAATAAATACTTTTAACTTTCACTCATTAGTTCCTCCAATAAATACTTTTAACTTTCACTCATAATTAGTTTACGCACGAAGGAAAACATTTTATGGAAAAAAATAAAAAAGTTTCCGAAAAAAAATCGGAAACCCTTTTATTACAGCCATGTTGTTATATCGCCTTTCTTTACGCATAACCCATATGTTTTCATTTTTCTTGTTTCGTATTTTACAACAATATATATTTCATCATCGCGCTCAATTTCATGGCACCCGAAAGTATCAATACGTTTGTTCCTGAATTCCTTCATAACATGATCATAGAAGATCACATACTTAGCCTCCATATTATTGCCAATGGATAAAGTATCGCATAATTCGCACTTCATTATAAACATTCCTTCATTAGAACCAATTGTTAACATTTTATAACTCTTGGCTGCCTCTAAATACGTTAAAATAATAAAAACAGGTACAACAACAGCTACATATTCGCCAAGTATGATTACAGCCACTATCGCAACAGCACCTATAATAGCCCCATACAGATGACACCTTCCGTCCATGTTCTGTTTTTCCTTGAAATTATAATAATGAAATTCACTCAACGGGAAAATATTATATTCGGCAGAAAGTCCGTCCTTGTCATACTCCTGTATCTCTTTTCTTCTTTCCCGTATTTTTATGACCCTGCGTATATCGCTCCACAACGCAACGCTGAATATCAAAATACACAAGCTTGCACAAATAATCATATATACGTCCATCTGTCTCTCATCCTACATATTAAAGGCAGGAACCGATATTCAATTCCTGCCTTTATCATTTTAACTTATGTATATATTATATTTCCGGATAGATCATTCTGTCCAGTCGTTCCTCGAAGTCCTTAAGAGGTAACGGCCTGTCAAAGAAGTATCCCTGCACTATGCTGCAATCGTTGGCACGTAAAACTTCCAGCTGATCCACGCTCTCAACGCCTTCGATCACACACTCAAGTCCTATGTCATGAGCCAGCATGATAACGTGCTTGAACATCTTATTGGATTTGCTGTCCTGATCCTCATTGTTTTTAGGAACAAAGCTCTTATCTACCTTAAGTACATTCCAAGGAATGTCACCGATAAGACTGAGTGATGAATATCCGACTCCAAAGTCATCAACCGCCGTCCAGATTCCCTGCTCGCGAAGTCCGCTTACAACTCTGTGCAGATCACGGAAGGACGCATCGGTCGTAGTCTCGGTAAGCTCGATCTCAATATATTCATGAGGCACTTTGTGCTTATCCACTACTCTGACGATCTTGTCTATCAGGTCGATATCCACCAGATGTTTTCTGGAGAAGTTAACCGATACACGTACAGCCTCACGGCCTTCATCCAGCCATCTTCTTATATCCGCACATACATGGTCCAGCATGTAGAAATCCAGATCACATATATCCGTATTCATCTCAAGGATCGGTATAAAATTCATAGGAGGAACAACTTCCTTATCCTTGATCCATCTGCAAAGAGCCTCGGCGCCCGAAAGCTTTCTTGTATTCAGATCAACCTTCGGCTGGTAATAAACGGCAAACTCCTCTTTTTCAAGTCCGATCCTGAATTCGGTCTGAACCTGTTTGATCTGAGCTTTCTCCATCTTCATCTTATCATCGTATATCACTACTCCTCCCGGAGCCTGACGTTTTGCGTTTTCTCCCACGATCATGATCTTATCCATAATATCGCCGTAAGTCTTCATCATGAAAGGATCCGGAATCATATATACACCTGCCGAAGCAACGACTACTATCTTCTTCTCACCCGCTTCATCATATGCGATCGGTGCACCTGCAAAAATGTCATATACCTTTCTCTTTATACTTCTGTCTATGACACCTACGAATTTATCTCCTCCCAGACGTGTTATGATTCCGTCATCGCCCATAGTCTCCGACAGCAGCTCATAATACTTACGAAGAACGATATCACCGTTTGCACGGCCTATATCCTGATTTACCATAGTGAAGTTTCTGAGATCTATATGAAATGCGATCCTGCCGCCCAGTCTGTTCTCGTTATTAAGTATATCCAAATATCTTGCAAGAGCTCTGAAGTTCTTATATCCGTCAAGATCATAGAATCCGAACTCTTCCAGCATTTTTATGAGTCTGTATCTGCTGACAAATCCCAGAATAACTCTCAATAATGTATCAATCTGTTCGATCTCATCTTCGCTTCTGTTCGTATCACCCTTTTCACCGTAAACCGTGGCGATTATTACCGCTTTTGTAAGTGTTACTATTCTGATATTATGCAGTACCTCTCCCTCTTTGCCGTTGTCAAAATCGCAATAGCTTAAACCCATCCCTCTCTTTTCCATCAGCGGCGTTTTGTAAAAATACGTAATACCTTTTGTAAGACGATAATGCTCGCTAATATCATGTATTAATTCTACATATTTCTCGCGATCATAGGGCTCCTCGTGAGTAATCCGCACCAGACGTTCTAAAAAGCTTCTATACTTCTTTAAATCAGCCATACCAACACCCCTTTTACTATATCAATCCGTATTATCCCGTCTGTGTGCCTCCTGCTTCATCTCATACATTGCTTCATCAGCCATACGGAAATACTCTTCATTTCCGAGATTGTTGTCCGAATCTATTACAACATATCCGATACTAACACTAAGCTTAAACGGAAGACTCAGGTCCTCGGAAACTCTCCGGACCTTATCGATGATCTCCTTCTTTATACCTTCCATATCCTCGGAGGCTTCATACTCTCCGATTATTACATATTCGTCTCCTCCGTACCTCACGGCTTTCCATGTTGACGGAACAGAAGATTTTATAACACTTGCAACAAGCTTGATCGCCGTGTCCCCCTGAAGATGACCGTACTTGTCGTTTATAACTTTCATTCTGTTGATATCCGCAACCATGATAACGGAGTTTTGTTTCGAGTGACGCAGCTCGTCCAGATAAGGGATTGCTATCTTCTCATATCCCATTCTGTTATAGAGTCCCGTAAGTTCATCTCTTACCGAAATATCGGCAAGAAGTCTGTTTAGTGTTTCGAGTTTTATATTCTGACGTGCTCTTCCCAGACCGGCTGCGATATGCCTGGTCAGGGAATTAAGATAGAAATCTTTAACGGTCTTGTAGTAGTCCTTACTTACATAATATCCCAGACACTCGTCTCCCGCATGCAGCGGAACCAGGAGATAGAGTACTGTCTCCCTTGAATCCGGATCGTAATCCGGAACCAGCTCATTTACATCTATCGTATGTCTCGGAACTGTGACTCCCGCCTCCATTCCGTAGATCACATCGATCTCATCACTGTAACCAACGGTTTTGCTTACCTTATCTTTCTCCATGGATTCAACAAAATCCCGATCAAGACAGATAAAGAAGTCCCCGCCTTCATAAGAATGGTCCTTCTCCAGCAAGCCCGCAAATGCGGTATGCACAGCCTCCGGAATTTTAACATTCACAACCGATTCATCCAGTTCGATAAGATGCCAGTCGAATATCGTCCTCTCTACAGGAATTCGAAATGCTCTTGCTCTCGCTTCTTTCTGGATCTTCAAACCTTCATCACCCATGGAGCAGCCGCAGCTTTCACCCCTGTCGAAGGTCGAATGATAAACCTTATCACCGAAGTCCGGTTCGCCGTTCATAAGTCCGATAAGGCTGTCCGTTGCCTGATAGCTTCTCATCTGCCATCCGCGGTCTACGGATGTGAGTATCGGTGAGAAGTGATTTCCGCTCATAAGATTATCAAATCCCGTTACCCTGACATCCTGCGGAACCCTGATGCCCGCATTATCAAGAGCGACACATGCAGCCAGTGCCATAGAGTCATTCGCACATATGAATACATCCGGAAGCTTATCCAGCTTGGAAATGATCTCCGGCATATTCTCTTCAACTATGGCATAGCTCCAGCTTCCTTCAAAGCTCTTCTTCGGATCAACGGAAAGACCGTGCTTTTCCATGGTCTCAACCACTGCCCGATATCTTTCGTTGCTCTCTTCATTATCAAGAGGGCCGCTGATCCAGAATACATCTTTAACGTCATGGACCGTGATAAGATGCTCCACCAGTTCCTTCATACCGTTTACATTTTCCGTTCTTATACAGTTTATGTCATCGAGGGAATACTCAAGACATAATGAAGGAACTTTAGCTTCGAGAATCTTCTCACGGAGGATTACATTTTCTCCCGCGTTATTCAGAGTATTTCCCAAAAGAAGTACTCCGTCGAAGTTCTCAAGCTTCGGAAGATTAAGTATATTCAGTTCCCCGATAATTTCCGCTTCGGTCTTATCGTAGGATGTATAATCCATAAATACAAATACATCGACATTTTCTTCGGCAGCGCGCTTTCTGATTCCCTCTAACGCAAAGTCAAGATAATCGTCGTTCCAGCCGTTGGTGAATACGGCAATTCGTTTCTTCATAGCCCCCCCATAATTTGTTTCAAAATCCCAATACTACTCTTTTTCCGGAACAAATCCGATGATACTTATGATCAGAAATATAACTCCCAGTGCCACAGTACCTATATAAAGCGCACTCCACAGCTTATATGCCGTATCGGAAGTGTACTCCGGGATCTTATAATCCCCTTCTGTTGTTTTATATACCTTTATCTTACATAAATCCCCTTTATTCAGTTGGGACTTCGTCTCTGTATTTCCTGTATATACTTTACCGTCTATCTCATACTTAACTTTAAGCCGGCGATAATACTCCTTCGTTCCGTATTCATTTTCCCGAGAATGAACTGATGAGTATATGACTTCCGCGTCAACCGTGCGGACATCATCGGACTTTTTAAATCCCCAGTAATTTGCCCTGGTCGACATAAACCCGACGGATCCCAATATCAGAAAAAACAAAGCAAAAAATGTCGTGATAAAAGCACCTTGTATTGCTTTTCTTCTCTCTTCCTTCTTCCTTTCGGCCTTTTTTGATTTTCTACTCATACGCCCCTATAGTCCCCTAAAAAATACAAAACTACGCTATATATAGCATACCATATTTTAACGGAAGTTAACACTAATTATATTTAAAACAAAGTATAAAAAAACAGGCTCATCCCGAAAGATGAACCTGTCCCGAAAACTACATTTTTACGAATCGAAGAACTGCTGACCGTCATCTGTTACAAGTCTCTCGCTCTTCGGATACTCAAAGATAGCTGTGTTATCTTTGTTTGCGGCAAGATAATCCGCGAATTTAGCGGCATGCCACTTTGCGATTGCCAAATTATGCAACTCGAAATTTCCGCAGTTTACTGCTGTTGCGCCCGGAACGGAATCCGCTGCTTCCGCATATCTGAATGCTCTGTAAAGCAGATCGTGAATTTCCTTTGGCTGGCGATTACCCTTAAGAATAAGATAAAAACCTGTCAGGCAACCCATTGGTCCCCAATAGATAACTTCATCCTTCCAGTCAGGATCATTGCGAAGATATGTTGCAACAAGATGCTCAAGCGAATGCATGGCAGATACATCAACTGCAGGCTCTACATTCGGCTTTGTAACTCTTACATCGTATGTTGTAACTATATTGTCACCAACCAGATCCTGTCTGCTTATGAAGATTCCCGGGATTATTTTGGTATGATCAACAGAAAAGCTTGGTATTAAATCCATGGTGTTTCCTCCTCAAATTTATAACATCTTTCCCATTATATCACACCGTGGTGCATAGCGGTATATCAGTTTATTTCAATTTCTACGCATGCTTAAGCTTTACAAACTGTCCCAGCTTCATCATGATAGGAGACTTCTTCTTCTGTTCAGGCGTCTCTGTATTAATAACAGGCTGCCCCTGTGTGCTCATGTTCTGCTGTGGCTTATGATCCTGTGGCTTTGAATCTACACGCATTGAATAGCCCTTTGACTTCGGAGCCTCGCTCTGCTGTTCCTGCACAGGAGCTACTGCTTCTTCCTTAAGCTGAGGAGCTTCCTCTTCTACCTTAGGCTGTGGCTGTGCATTATATTTCATCATACTCTTTAATATTTCGGACTGCGATATTTCCACAGGGAGCGGTTTAAGTGCGTCATCTATTGAAAATACATCTGAATCCTTAGGCTGCTCAGCTGCCATGATTCTTCCGCATACCGGACAACTTGTAACTGTGTTAGAAATTTCTGTAGCACAGATTGGACACTTCATTCTTTTTGTTCCTCCTCAATATTAATATATATAATTTAAAAATTTACCGATAAAGTTCAGCAGGATCTGTTTTTGAGCAAAAAAACAGCATCCCAATTGGCCCGCCGAACCAGTCTGATGCTTGAATACTTGCAACTGGCTACCATATTTTGTAATCTTTAGGCCCTTTAGCTTTGCGTCACAGCGTTTCCACTGTTTTGCCAACAATATGAACTTTATGTATTTATTATATTCAAGCCGACGATTCATGTCAAACATATAATCGTCGGCAAATTTAACAAAATTAATCTTAAAAAACTAGTTATTTTGTTTCAGTTTCCTATTTTTGTAGCAAAAATAGGTAACGAGCGTTGCAACTATGCAGAGCATGGATCCCAATGCCCAAAGCCCGAAGAAGGCCAGACGCTCCTTTACGGTTTCCTTATCGGCGGTTGCATCTATCACAAATCTGTTCTCATAATATCCGTTTCCTAGCATTTCCGACTCTTTAACCGTCCGGGTATAGAGATCGTAATAATTGTTTATTTCAAGTATCCTTCCGGTGTATTCCAGTACCCCTTCCGGATTCTCCCTGAACTTTTCAACAGTACTTTTCTCACTGTCTTTTACATGGATAGCACATACCGATTTTGCACTGTCATCGGATCCGTCATATATAACGATCGGATAATACATACCTTCTCTTCCTTCAGGTAAAAACGGTTCACCGACCTCATCGAATTTCACGGAAACAAAGTCGCCCATTTCCGGAATATTTCCTCTCTGCATTTCGCTGTTCAGATCAGCCTTCTCATCCTTGAATACATACGGACCGTCATTTACCAAATCGATAACGAATATTGCTCCGAACATTATCATAAACATTGCAAACATTCCAACAGTAAGTGTAGCTATGCTTGATGCACTGGGTAATTTTACGAATCTTCCGATACCTTTTTTATTCTTCGGAGAATACATCCACAAGAGCTCGATCATAACTATGAACGAAAGCACTAATGTTCCTATATATTTGTAATTACTCATGGCTTAACTGTTTACCCTCCATATGGTCATTCCTATCACAAATGCTATGGCCGCAATCACCATCAGGATAACCCATTTCATATTTCCTTCTATAGGAATTTCCTTTCTTTCCGGCATCTTATATGATTCCAATATATCAAGGCTGTTATCAATCCTGGCATTCTCATTCGGTCCCTGCTTTGTATCATTCCACAATTTGAAAAACATACCGAAACATCCGACACCGAAAGTAAAGATACCCACCAGTACATTTCTAAACATCTTAAGTACCAGTTTTTCGGAACGGATAAAGTCGGGAACAGTCTTTATGATCTCCGACAGGTCATGAATATTTCTGTCAATGAATATGGTAAGCATGACCACTCCGAATTCGGCTATAATGATCAGTAGGATGCATATGATTATGCAGCCGATCAGCCCTTTTCTGCTGATACTGCCCGCAAGGATCATGTACCCCTTTATGGTCAGGAACGCAAAGATAAAGCCCACTATACCGGGGATGATCCCGAAGTATCCGCAGAAAATCCATAACGAGATACCGATCAATCCCCCGATCAGTGCGCCTATAAATCCGAGTATTATATTTTCATCGCATGTATCAAAATTCATTACTTTTACTTCTATTATTCAGAGAATTCAATCGTATCGATAATATTATCAAAATCCGCCATATTATCTAAGTTTAAATTATCTTTAGCAACAACCTCATACCATGTGTCGCCGCACTGAATAATATAAGCGTTAATATACATATCGTCACCGGCATAATTTACTTTACCCGTAAATTCAAAAGCATCCTGTCCGGCAACTTTTATGTCTCTGAATTTTTCAACATCTGAAGGCTCGCCTAATTCCGAGAAAAAGCCTTCTACAAGAGAATCCTGCATTACCTGGTTATTGATATCAACAGTCTTAGCTTCCTTGCTGACCATCACCATAACATCTTCATAATAGAAATATACATAGCCTTCTTCATTTGGCTTTCCATCACCCAGATATCTGTCAGGTACATAATATGTCATCGATCCCATGGTGTAACTGTTTATCTTTTCATCACCAAATGGATTTCCCGACTCTGTTGTTGATCCCTCTGTTTTTTCTGTCGTAGATCCTTCTGTTTTCTCAGTAACGGTATTTCTTGCCTGTTCGGTTGAACCCTCACCCTTCTTCGGTCTGGTCAACATCCATATTGCTAAACCAAGTACAATTCCTACAACAACCACCAAACTCAAAACCAGGATAATTGTTTTCGGTCCACCGCCCTGTTTCGGCGCCTGATAATTCTGATTATACATCGGCTGTGGATTCATCTGATTGTACATCTGCTGCTGATTCGGCTGATTATACATCTGCTGTGGATTCGGCTGATTATACATCGACTGTGGATTCGGCTGATTATACATCGGCTGTGGATTCATCTGATTTGCATTGTTGTATGGCATGTTATTGTACGGCATATTTCCGCCCTGATTTACCGGTTTTCCGCACTGCCAACACACCTGATCTGTATCCGGAAACTGCGCTCCGCAATTTGAACATATCATATAAATGTCCCCCTCTTACTTAAGCTTTATATTTAATATTATAACGTTATATTATCACAGATTCCATTAACATACCAAACTATACTGAATAAATCCGTTGTGAAAAGACATAGCCCCAATATCATATGCGTATACTCGTAAAAAATAACGGGTGAGTCAATTGACTCACCCGTTTATAATTTCTACTTCAACGACTCAGTAAACTCAAGGATCAGTGCATTCATATCAACCTTGTTACTCTCTGCCGTCGGCCATGAATGGCGGCCGCCCTTT
>CACZHN010000092.1 GCA_902780985.1 uncultured Lachnospiraceae bacterium
CGTTCATGATATAGGAATAATAGCCGTTTTCTTCTTCATTGTAGGGTTTCCAGAGTGTCGCGCCAAAATAGTCTTCAAAAAAGTGTCTGGCTCCTTCCAGATCTTTCGCACCTGTGGAGTCACAGTATGCCATGCTTTCCTGCGTTAGCTCATCCAAGTCTCTATCCATATCATATGTGACCATTGTTATTATTGCAGAGTTTGTAACTGTTGTTGCCTGATCTGCCGCTACAACCTGTTCTCCCTTTATGCCACCACCTGCTTCTACAAACTTAACCCATTCTCCTTCCGAAAGATCTATGTATCCGTTAACATCACTGCCAACCTGTGTGATTCTTTCAGTTTTATCTGTGATGAACAAATCAGAATCATCTTCTGTTAATGCTTCTGTTTTCTTTTCTTCTTCTTCTGATGACTGCTTAGCCATGGATACTATTCCATTTCCATCAAACTTGTCATCAGAACATCCAGATAACATCCCAATTGATAAAATAACTAGTAATACTGTTCCTAATGCCTTTTTTCTCATCCCTTACTTCTCCTTCATTGAATTTCCCAGTCCCTGAGTTATCGGTTCCAGGAAATAACTCATTACACTCCTTGTCCCTGTTTTTATCTCAACAGAACCTGTAAGTCCTGATATAACATTTATATCTTCCGGAACGTCAGTAAGCTGAACCTTGAACAGATATACACTTCCCATTTCTTCATTTGTAAAGGAACTTGGGCTGATATATGATACTTTTCCATTTACTGTTCCATACCGATTATATGGATAAGCTTCTATCTTTATCTGTACATCCATGCCTGTTTCTATATCTGCTATATCCATATTTTGACATAACAGTCCATCTCTAAAGCAGCGCCATCCGGGACAATCGTTATCAGCTGTCTCCCTGCTGCAGTATACTGACCGATAGTATTTACATCTATGCTGTTTACATATCCTGATACAGGTGCTGTTATCATCTGTCCGCTTTCTGCAAGTTCATACTTTTCTATATTGGCTTCAGTTTCGGCAAGCTTAGTTCTTAGCTCACTAAGCTGCTGATTCCTCTATCTATCGTCATTATCTTATCCGCATCACGAAGAGTTGATAATCTGTGGGCTATTATAAGAACTGTTCTTCCTCGACATATGTCTTTTAGATTATGCTGGATGATACTTTCCGATTCATAATCAAGTGCGGATGTAGCTTCATCAAATATCAGAATTCTCGGATTACCAAGGATTGCTCTCGCTATAGCTATCCTCTGCTTCTGTCCTCCCGAAAGTCCGACTCCCTTTACACCTATGACATTGTTGTAACCATCCGGAAGTTCAAGTATGAAATCATGAGCTCCGGCTATTTTTGCTGCATTTATTATCTGATCCATTGTGGCCTGCGGCATATGTATAGATATATTTTCAGCCACAGAACCGTTGAACATAAAGTATTCCCAGTATCTGAACAACAAATACTGCGATCAAAACCTGTATGAACTCTTTCTTGAATTTTAAAATCGTTGGAATAAACCACTTGAAACTGAAAACTGCTTCTTTGTCA
Organism: uncultured Lachnospiraceae bacterium; assembly: GCA_902780985.1. The sequence goes on from CACZHN010000092.1 coordinate 1,547, forward strand.
ACTATCCCTTTTTGTTTGATAAGAATAGCTGTACCATCCCACAGTTCTCCCAGCTCTTCAAGTGAAAGAACCTCCGTCGAATTCTTCGACGGGGTAAAGATCATATACTGATCACCCTTAGATCTCGCAATGATAAAGAATTCACCCTCCTTATCCTTTGCAATCAGCGGAGACGAAACCGTCCCCAGTTTCTCAGGTGTCAGCGAATAAAGCTTTGCTTTTAGTTTACACTTCTTTGCTGCTTCGATTATGTGAATCTCATCCGGATTCTCACTACCCTTCAGCGAAGTTAAACTCTCAGCCTGCTCATTTGATATATTGATATTCAGATATTTTAAAACAATCAAAAAACACGACAGCCCACTGTCATTTGGATGTCTCATCCTAAAACCCTGCCCACTTATTTAGATGTCTTACCCTTTAGTCATTACACTGAGTGGAAACTCAAACCATTAGATTGTATCACCTCCGGCATCTGATCACAACAGATCAGATGCCGAAAGCTACACATTTTTTGATAGAAATCAACTATACTTACCGTACAGTCTTGCCGGAACGTCTGCTTCTATATATATCCCATCGTCCCTGTAGTCTTCTTTTATGATAAGTCCGTTATCCCTTATCTCGGATACTGCTGACATTTCGGAGTAACCGAATACCTTCTCCAGACGTCGTCTGTCTTCTCTTATCATAGTCGTGACAGCATCCAGGAAGTCATCTGTTCCCTCACCTGTTTTTGCGGACATCTTTACAGTCATATATGCTCTCGTATCTTTTAATCCGCGCACGTCTATACCGGTCTCCGGAGTTATCTTATCTATCTTATTGAATACTGTCAGAACCTTCTTACCTTCTATTTTCAGCATATCCAGAGTCTCGTATACGACTCTCATATCTTCCTCTGCATTTTCGGAGGAAGCATCAACCACATGAATTATATAGTCCGCATATCTTGCTTCTTCAAGGGTACTTCTGAAAGCATCCACCAGATTGTGAGGAAGCTTTCTTATGAATCCAACCGTATCCGTAAGAAGCGCCTGCTGCTTTCCGTCGATATCAAGACTTCTGGTAGTGGTATCAAGGGTTGCGAAAAGCTTATTCTCCGCCAGCACTTCGGCTCCCGTCAGTCTGTTAAGCAGGGTGGACTTACCCACATTGGTATATCCCACGATTGCAAATACCGGAACGGAATTACCGCCTCTCTTCTTTCGGGTAAGTTCTCTGTGACTTACTATATCCGCCAGTTCTCTCTTCAACTGGGATACTCTGGTCCTGATCACACGTCTGTCCTGCTCCAGCTTCTTCTCTCCGGGACCTCTGGTTCCGATACCACCACCGAGTCTCGACATGGCGCGTCCCTTTCCCGTAAGTCTTGTAAGTCTGTACTGAAGCTGTGCCAGTTCTACCTGGATCTTACCTTCCGATGTAGTTGCATGCTGTGCGAAAATATCCAGTATCAGCATGGTCCTGTCCATGATCTTTGTGTCCAGTATCCTCTCGAGGTTAGACATCTGTGCAGGACTCAGTTCATCATCACATATGATTCCCGTTGCTTCCGTTGACTCTATGAAAGCCGCCAGTTCTTCCAGCTTGCCGCTTCCCAGATATGTGGAGACGCTTGGTCTCTCTATATGCTGCACCATGGTAGCTACGGTCTCGGCTCCTGCCGTATCCGCCAGCTCCCGGAGTTCATCCAGTGCCTCGTAAGTATCTGTACCCACGAGTATTACTTTTTCTATTATTTTATCATTTTCATTCATATCATTATCCCCAGGTGTTTTTTATAACATCCTCTTTCAAAAACAAATTTCCCATTACATTTTCCTTTACAGGTTTCAACCGGTTCTGCTTCACCATATATGATATGTTCTGTCTTGAACACGAAAGTACTTCACCCGCTTCAATCGTATCTAGAATATTATTCTCTACAAATGCTATGAAGTCTCTCTTTTTGATAGGAAGCAATATTCCCGATTTATACAGAACCGCTGCCGGTATATCAATCGAATCATTAAATGTCACGTAGTATCCTGCCGCTCCGATCTTACCGGATTTAAAAAGGCTTTCATTACCTATAATCTTATCCACGTCCACATTGTCTTTCAGCCTCCTCATGTCAATTCTTTTTACAGTATCATCCGCAAAGAAACATATAATGCTTTTATCATCGGATGAAAACATTCCCGTAAGATTTTTTGACATTCTGTCCTTAACATATTGGGGTATCTCATCTGTTTTTTTAACGGATATGTTGTCCTGTGAACAACGTCCTTCCGATATTTCCAGGAATTTTATCTCGTCATATTCCTTCAGTTTATGGTTTGAAAGAATAGCCGCTATATTCTGTCTGTCGCTTGGAATGATTCTTTCCGTAACCCAAAGTTTGCTGATATCTCTCGGAATGGTATAAATTCCTTTTTTGACAAATCCACTGAGCATAAGAGGTGCATCCCACTCGTCGAGTCCGTCATCCAGTTCTGCAATAAAGGTTTTCTCTTTATCAAAGTAAAGAAGCGTTCCGAGCGATATATGTCTTTCATTATCAAAAATATCATAACTTTTCATATATCATATACCTCTTATAGATCATATTCCATATACTCTTAGTATAAACCTCTGACAGAACACCTTCCAAATCCCGGAAGATAACCTTCTTATCGGAAGCTTTCAGTTTTCCTTCAAAAACATTTTTCTTATCTTCTATAAGAGCCAGGTTATCATAGCAGGATCTTCCACCTATAAAATTCTGACACCTTTTATCTTCCAAAACATCAAAGCTTTCCGCTTCTTTATCGGACATACATGAATACAGCAACGATAAGCCGTGATCAAAAAGCGGCGCAATCCTGATGGTTTTAGCTCTTGAATTCCTAAGCACTTCTATATTTGCCCCATGCCTGTCTCTGTTAAGTATCAGATAGTCCACAGCCAGCATAGTATCTATATAGTCCTGCCATCCCATCCTCACACAGAAATCGTAGTGAGATTCTCCTTTTTCGGCATTCACCGTATAGAAATTATCAAGTGCCGTCTTACTCTCTCCCGGTTTCTTAAAATCTTCAGAGCAGCATAAAAATGTATCATACTGTATTCCCTCAATCTCTATAACCGCATTGATAAGTTCATAATGTATATGATCTACCTTCAGGATATTCAGCAATCTGTCAACGATAAGTTCATTTACACATTCGTGACCCACTACTCCGTCTATCGGATTGAAATTCGAAAGCTTATAATACTTTTTTACACCATCTATTATTGATTCTGATTTAAGAAACGATCCGGCCGTGCCGCTAGAACTTCGAATATGCGACCATTTGAGATATGTGAGATCCTGTTTTTCCAAAATAACTTTTGTCTCAATCATATCACGCCCTCCTCTCTTTGACGCTCGTCAAATGCACTCTTGACTACATTATATATTTCTCTTTGACGCCCGTCAAATAAAACCCAAAATAAATCTTGTAACAAAAATCTTCCGACAAAATATGATTATATAACTGCAAATATTAAGAAGTCTTTCTTTTTCCCTTATGTTACAATTAGAATTAGCTGAGTCACCGACTCAGGATTTTACGATATTTTATCAGGAGGAGTCGTTTATGGCAGACAAAAGACAGGGTAATGTATTTTATGTTGACGCTTCCGCAACAAGGGGTGGTAACGGAAGCAAAGAGAAGCCTTTTAAGTTTATCAATGATGCCGCTGCAATCGCACTTCCGGGTGACGAAGTTATAGTTGCACCGGGAATCTACAGAGAATATGTATGTCCGGAAAATGCGGGAACCGAGGATGAGCCTATCGTATATCGTTCGGAGAAGCCGCTGGGCGCAATAATCACAGGTGCCGAACTTCTTACCGGATGGACAAAGTACGAAGGAAATGTATGGACCGCCCGTGTGGATAACGGAATCTTCGGAACATACAATCCATATACAACCTATGTATGCGGCGACTGGTACTTCGCACCTACCGTTCGTCATACAGGTGCGGTATTCATCAATGACCTTATGATGTATGAGACAGTTACTCTTGAAGAATGTATCGCAGGAGAAGCTGATCCGTGTGCATATAATCAGGAAGAATCAAAATATAAATGGTATACAGAACAGGACGGAGACACAACAGTTCTTTATGCAAACTTCCGTGACTTCGATCCTAATAAAGAAAAGGTAGAGATAAGCGTTCGCCGCAACATCTTCATGCCTGACAAGAACGGAGTTAACTACATAACCGTCAGCGGTTTTGTGATCACAAAGGGTGCTACAACCTGGGCACCTCCTGCAGCATATCAGGACGGTCTTATCGGACCTCACTGGAGCAAGGGCTGGATCATCGAAGACTGTGAGGTAAGCAACAGCAGATGCTGCGGTATCTCTCTCGGTAAATACCTTGATTCTGAAAATGATATGTACTTCTATACAAAGCATGTAAAGAGCCCGACACAGATGGAGCGCGACGCTGTATGCCGCGGCCAGTATCACGGATGGCTCAAGGAGAAGGTAGGAAGCCACATCATCAGAAGATGTCACGTTCACCACTGCGAGCAGACAGGTATCGTAGGAAGAATGGGTGCTGTATTCTCAACTATCGAGGACTGCCACATCCATCATGTATGTAATTCACAGCAGCTTGGCGGTGCAGAAACAGCCGGAATCAAGCTTCATGCTGCAATAGATGTAACTATCAGAAGGAATCATATCCACAACTGTATCATGGGCGTATGGCTTGACTGGGAAGCACAGGGTGCAAGAGTTACCCAGAACCTTATGCATGACAATTCCCGTCCTGAAGGACGCGAGCCTGCGAAAGGTGCCATGTTCAGCAACGATGTATTCATCGAAGTAGGCCACGGACCTACACTTATAGATAACAACGTACTTCTTTCAAAGGTATCCATCATAATACCTAGTGAAGGAATTGCGGTAGTACATAACCTGATCGCCGGTTCTTTCGGACTTATCAACTCAGGTGTGGACAGCATAGTAAACGATCAGCGTGAGCCTCGTTACACACCGTACCACATCAGACACAGGACAGAAGTTGCCGGATTTATGACCATCCTTCACGGTGATGACAGGATCTATAACAACATCTTCCTTCAGAAGTACCCTGTCGATGAAGAGAAGAAGGATCCTGCATCACCTGAAAACAGCGTAGTAGGAACAGCATGTTTCGATATCTTCCCTTCATATGAAGAGTGGATCGCCAACTTCAAGATGGATGAAGAGCCTGATATGGGTGCTCTTGCAACATATCACTTCGGTCATCTTCCTGTATGGCTTTCGGGAAATGCATACTTCAACGGTGCTGATGTATGTAAGCACGAGAAGGATGCTCTCATCGATACAGAAAATACAGCAACAGCAGAGATCGTAGAGAAGGACGGCAAGTACAGCCTGGAGACAAACATCTACTCACTTCTCGGCGATTTTAAGAACGGTATCATCAACAGCGATATCCTCGGAAAGGCATTCGAGCCTGAGCAGAGATTCGAGAACCCTGACGGATCGGAGATAATCTTCAACAAGGACTACTTCGACAACAACAGAGGTCTCAGCACAATTCCGGGACCATTCGCAGACGGAGAGGCTGCAAAGGCAGTTCTTTATTAAACCTGATTGCCCTTATAGCAATACAAATATACACACACACAAGGAAAGACCCCGTATCAGTTAACTGATACGGGGCCTTTTCCGGCTTTATCCAAAAACTACTGTAATAATGTGGGGCGTATTAAAATGTCATCTTAACGTCCTGTCTCTTAACTTCATCTGCTTCGAAGTAAGCTTTTCTCTGAGCTCCCATCATACCTGCAACGATGTTGCTAGGGAATGTGATGATTCTTCTGTTGAAGTCTGTTACATTTGAATTGTAAAGACGGCGTGCAGCCTGAAGATGTTCCTCAACGTCAATGATGCTTCTCTGAAGTTCAACGAAATTGTTGCTTGAAGCAAGCTGTGGATACTGCTCGCAGAGAACATTGATGTCTCTTCTGATGTTATCCATGTTCTTGTTAGCTTCAACTCTCTCTCCCATTGTCATTCCCGAACGGAGATTTACAATGTTAATGAGTGTCTGGCTCTCATAATTCATGTATCCCTTAACTGTATCAAGCATCTTTGTCAGAACATCATATCTTTTTGTTAATGCTACATCAATTCCGGAAAGGGCTTCATTAACTTTAAGTTCTGATGTCTTGATTCCGTTGAATGTTGAAAAATACCAGATAAAAATGATAAATACAATTCCTAAAACAACAATTAATCCAATTCCTAATGGTCCCATAGTGATAACCTCCTTTTAAAAAAATCACCGGTCTTTAAACTACTGTATAATAATCATTTGTATTGTACTGATTCTGTGCGTTCGGCTGCGGAAAGTTCTGAAGCGGAATGTTCTGCTGCGGCATGCTCCTGTTAACTATATTCTGTCTCATCGCTGCCATGTCTCTTATGGTTGAAATGATAAACTTGATATCGTTTATCTCTTTCGCCGTCTTTTCCATCGCTTCCGGATATGAAACCTTAGACATCATGCCTTTTGAATCAAAAGCATTGTTGTACGGTTCATTGAATCCCACAAATACTTTGTTGCCGCAGAAATGAATTCCCATGCTGACATACCCAGATGCCAGAATATTGAGTTTCTCCATGAACTGCGGTGTAAGCAGATAGAACGCATCATGTGGTGAAAGTGCCGTAACATCAAACTTCCTGTTAAAGTTAACTCCCTCCATCTCAACCTTCTGTGGTCTCATGTTACCGAAGGGCTTGCCTCTGTACTTGAAATTATCCGTAAATACCTGAACGGATCCAACCGGCTTCTCCGGGAAGTCGAATACCATCATTCTTCCTTTGAAGTAGGTAACCGTGTAGGTTGACTTTCCTGTGCTCCTTACATCCTGAACGGTAACATCCGACATTTCAAAGGGAACTCCGTCGAAAACTGCTCTGATGTAGTCCTCCGAATTGAACCTGTTACCGATTGCCGTAAGACCGAAGCTTCTTACCGCTTCCTTTGTGAATCCCGATTTCCAGTCATATATTACATACTGGAAATTCTTGTTCAGCGGTCCTTCTACAAATATCTTTTTATACTGTTCTTTGTACTTCTTGCTGACACTGGCACATACTGCTATGCCAATGATTGCAATTACAATTCCGATAAACAGAATCGGGATAGATTGTGCAGCCGCATACCCGAGTATCGCGAGTATACCTCCGACAAATATGAAAATCGTTCCCATGATCGTTCTTGAACGCATCTCAGAAAGCTTTTCCATTCCATCATACAAGCCTGCTCCGTTACCGTTTAAGTTGTTTACGCTTGTGTTCATTATCCATCCCTCCTTTCTGCTGTATTTCATAAGTTGCATTTTGATAATAAAAAAGCGACACTTAAACTATAACCTTTATAGTTCAAGTCTCGCTGGATTATTGCATAACCGGATTAACATCGTGATGACGATTATTGCAAACCGACTTCGGATCGCTACTCCCTATCTCTATTCTGAGGGAAGTATATCATGCCGGATTTTCCGTGTCAAGAAAAATCGGAAGCCCTACTGTCCGTCCACATTGTTCAGAAGATCGTCCGCATTCTGGTACTGTTCATTCATATCTTCTACAAGCTCACTTGCCGAATTCTCGAGATTAATACCTATCTGAACTTCGTTATTCTCTCTGATATTCTGCTCTGTCGCTTCACCACAGGCTGTAAGTGACATCATGGCACCTAAGATAAGTCCTGCAAATAATGTTTTCTTCTTCATGGCAATACCTCCCATTCCGATATAACTCTGCTTCGCTTATACCTCTGCGATAGCTTCCATCTCAATAAGAACATCCTTAGGAAGTCTGGCTACTTCAACACAGCTTCTTGCAGGATAATTCTCTGTAAAGTACTTTGCGTAGATCTCATTTACCTTTGCAAAGTCATTCATGTCCTTTATAAATACAACTGTCTTAACAACCTTATCAAGTGATGAACCGGATGCTTCAAGCAGGTTCTTAACATTCTGAAGTGCTCTCTCGGCCTGAACCTCGATTCCGCCTTCAACAAGTGTATTTGTAGCCGGATCAATCGGGATCATTCCCGAAGTAAAGAGAAGATTTCCAACCTTTACTGCCTGTGAATAAGGTCCGATTGCTGCCGGTGCTTTATCTGTTGCGATTATTTCCTTCATAATATCCTACCTCGTATCGTAAATCTTTTGTCTATGACATTATAATTCCTACTTACCGGTAATTACAATACTGTTCTCAGTAATTTCAATCTTTTTTTCCTTATAAAGATGACCTACGGCACGCTTAAATGCATTTCTGCTTATACCGAATTCCTTCTTTATAAGCTCTGCGGAAGCCTTGTCGTTGAAAGGCAGTGTTCCGCCGTAGCTCTTTATGATATCGTATACCATCTCGGCATCGGCTATCATCTGAACAGGAATCTCCTGTCTCATGGCAAGATCCGTTTTTCCGTCATCACGTACCTTGACCACTCTGCACTCCACGATATCGCCCACATAGAGGGAATCGAAGATCTCGCTCTTATGGATAAGTCCCGTCATCTCATCGTCTATAGCCACAAAGGCACCCATATCCTTCTTTACGGAATAAACGGTTCCCTTGACCATATCACCCTTCTTATAGCGGTCATTCGGCTTAAGCTTATCGCCCACCTTCATGGATACTGCCAGACGGCCTGTCTTATCTACATACATATATACAAGATAGGACTTCTCCTGCTTAACCTCCGAGGTCTGCTCCTTAAAAGGAAGCAGTACATCTCTTTCCAGTCCGCAGTCCATGAACGCGCCGATGCTGCCCACGCTCTTGCATTTCAATCTTTTTATCTCACCTACCGTAATGTACGGCTCTCTTGTTGTGGCAATAGGTCTGTCGCTGGAGTCCTTATATACAAAAACTCTGAGATTATCTCCTATCTCCGCATCACGAGGGACCTGTCTGGTAGGAAGAAGCACATCTTCCTTTCCGTCGGTAAGATAAGCTCCCACTTCCTTGATCCTATCTATTCTGAGTGTATTCCATTTACCTGTTTCCATTATAATCCTCTTTTCATTTCATCTGAGTCATGTATTATAACCTATTATGCCTCATATGTAAAATCGGAAAATCCGGCTGTTCCTCCCGACTCTTTGGTCGAGTAGACGAAGAGGCCGAATCTCGCCCCCGTGAAATGATCCAGTCTGAATGCCAGCTTATGCTTAGGGCCGAACTCCTTCCATCCTTCTTCCGTAAGGATTCCGCATACCGCCTCATCACCATCAGGTCCGAAGGATGCGCTGAGTCTGAGTCTTACCTCGGAGTCCGTAAGAGGCATGATGCATCTTTCTTCTCCGGGATCTGCCGATGTGATCCATATATTTTCCGTACTGGTAAATGTAGTGGTCACCGCGTAGAGTCTTCCCTCACGTCTGGTAACTCCTATCCATATATAATTGCCCTGATATACCGTAAGTCCCGCAAAATCGCCTTCTTTCAGGTTTTCCGCATGTATCGTAACTTCTCCGGTGCATCCCGGCATGACCATCCTCTGAGTAAGCACATTTCTTGCCTGATGCACATTGGTGCTTATCTTGTCGGTAGTCACATAGAGGATTCCCTCGTTCTTATCTGCTTTTATAAGAGAAAGATCCGGTTCGTGGCTGAACTGCCAGAAGCTCTTCAATCCGAAACACCCGAAAAGTCTCTTTTTATCGGGATCATCATATACACCCGATGCTTTATATTCTTCAAAGAAATTGTCTTTAAAATCATCGCTTCCGAAAAGCGGGGCATATTCATGCTCCGGCCTTGTACTCGGAAGTTCAAGTTCCGCAGGCACTTTACCGTCTGTTCCGAAAACAGGAAGACCGTTTTCCCAGGTCACCGGAACCACTACGGGGATTCTTCCCACAGCGCCGCAATCCTGGAACACTACAGCATTCCAATTGCCCTCCGGGTCATCTACTATTCCGCCCTGCGCCGCGCCTCTGCCGGCAAGACCCATATCATCTTCCAGCACATCTCCACCCGTAAATTCTCCTTCAAGAGAATCCGCAGAGAAGCAGGCTTCGGTTCTCATCCATCTGTCTCTCAGTGAATGGATCAGGAACAGATAATATCTTCCTTCTATCTTATAAAGATGGGATCCTTCGTAACCCAAATTAGGATTGCCCTTATCGCTTACAATAAGTCTGTGCAGCCCGCCTTCCTTAGGTTCCGTAAGGTCTTTGTTCAGCTCCGTAAGATACACATCGGTATTTCCGTATACCAGATATGCCTTTCCGCCGTCAAAGAGCAGGGAGCAGTCATGATAGAAGCCTTCTATAATGCTCTTCTTCCAAGGTCCTTCTATATTCTCTGCCCTGTACAGGTAAGTCTTTCCCGTATCATTTGCCACAAAGACGATATAGAACATTCCCTCATGATATCTTATGGTCGCCGCCCACATTCCCTTACCGAAAA
>CACZHN010000093.1 GCA_902780985.1 uncultured Lachnospiraceae bacterium
TTTTTTATTTTTACACTATTCGAGTCCCATCACTTCGCCGTAGATAAGAACCGCATTTCTTACGCATTCTTCACACGGGCAGAGCGGCTTTCCGTCGGTAACCGCCTTAAGGTCCTTGCAATGTATCGCACCGCATCTTTCACGGAACTTCTCCTGGATAGCTCTGGTTTTCGCCAGAGTTCCTCTTCCTTCTGTCTTGAGTCCTGCGATCATTCCCGCACCGATAAGTGCTCCGCAGGTTGCTTCAAGATTTCCCATTCCTGCACAGAAACCGGCTGCAATCTGCTTTAACTGCTCTTCCGTAAGCTTTGTCTGATCAGCCAGCGCCGCTGTTACGGCCTGGGAACAGTTATAACCTTCCCATGTCTTTAACTCTACTGCTTTGTCTGCTCTCTCTTCAATAGTCATTTCTGTCTCCTTTTATGCTTCGCTTCTTATGAGATTCAAAACCTGCTGCTTCGGGATATATCCCAGAGATCTCTTCACAGGCTTTCCTGCTTTGAATACCATAAGTGTCGGGATTGTGGAAACACCGAACTCTTCGGCAAGTTCCATCTCTTCGTCTACATTTAACTTACCTACGACCACATCATCCGCTTCTTCCGCAACTTCACGGATCACCGATGCAAGCATCCTGCAAGGTCCGCACCAGTCTGCGTAGAAATCTATCAATACAGGCTTTTCCGACTTTAATATACTTTCAAAATTATCTCTTGATATTTTTAATTCTGACATAACCGTACCTCCTTGAAATATCTTCATTTCTTCTTTACGGTCACATCATATCAATTATTTATTCCGATGTATGTGACTAAGTCACATATCGGGATAGGCTGTCTTTTTTAGGGCATTCTTATCCGTGATGACAACCTTTCCTCTTTCCAGTGAAAGGATTCCCTCCTGCTCGAAGTACTTCATAATCCTGGTCACCACTTCTCTGGAACTTCCTATCTGACGGGCTATCTCATCATGGGTAAGCATCAGTACATTTCCGTCCTTCTTACTCTGCTCGTCCCACAGGAATATGGCAATCCTCTGATCCAGCTTCATAAACATAAGCTGCTGCATGGTCCATATAACTTCGGAGAATTTCTCCGCCGCAGTCTTATACAGGAAGAGGCCCACGCCGGGATTATCCTTCTCCAGTCTGTGCACCACAGCCGCCGGAATGATGGAAACATCGGTATCCTCCGACGCTTCTATCACCACATCAAATGCTATGCTGTCCAGAAGACAGGATACGGAAAGAACGCATATCTCTCCCGGATCCACTCTGAAGAGGGTTATCTCCCTGCCCTCATCGGATACTATATATACTCTGAGCCGGCCTGCGGTAACCGATAATACGCCGACACAGCCGTCTTCATTTCTGTTTACTATACTGCCTTTCGGGAAGTTTTTCGTAACCATGCTGCCAACAAGCATAGCGCGGTCTTCCTCCGACAGTTCCTTTACAAACGGAAATGTATTCTCGATCATTCTACATCCTCTTTAACATTTCGGTAATGAGCTTTTCCTCATTCTCAATAGCCTTCTTCTGGAAAGAAGGATAGTCCATTGACGCACTGTCATCCGCTTTATCGGATATCGAACGGATGATAAGGAAAGGAACCTTATTCAGCCATGCGGTATGTGCAATTGCTGCGCCTTCCATCTCAGTACACATTCCGTTAAACTCAGCGATCATTTTATCCTTCATCTTCTTCTCGGAAACAAAGATATCACCGGTAACCACACGTCCTTCGAATACCTTTATGTCAGGGCATACCTCCTCGCATACTTCCTTTGCGATCTTTCTGAGTTTCTCATCGGCAACATAAACACTGTTTTCCTGATCCGGAACAATGCCTCTCGCATAACCGAGATTCAGAACGTTCATATCATGTTCTACGGCATCCGTTGAAAGCACGATATCTCCGATATCGATCCTTGCATCCAGACTTCCTGCAATACCCGAATTGATGATGGCTTCTACATTATAAATTGCAGAGAGTGCTTCAGCTGCAACAGCTGCATTAACCTTGCCTATACCGGATCTTACAAGAACAACTTCCTTTCCCGAAAGTGTTCCGATCCAGAACTGCATTCCCGCATGCTCTTCGACTTTAACCTGTCCCGCCTCATTCATTAAGTCTTTGAGATCGTCGACCTCTTTATCCATTGCACCGATTATACCTAACATAATGCCTCCTTAAGATGTACTTATTATAGTAAAAAAGCCGCGACAAAAAGATGTCACGGCTGCCCAATTCATTCTATCAAACCGGGGTTATTTCGTCAATTTAAATCAGTGACTTTATGCATTCCTCTACCTTACTGATATCGGCAGTAGGTTCGAAGCGTGCCACAACATTTCCCTTACGGTCTATCACGAATTTCGTGAAGTTCCACTTGATATCAGGCTTCTTATCCCAGTCAGGATCAGCCTCCGCAAACATCTTTTCCAGAAGGGCTTTATACTCATGCTCTTCAAAACCTTCGAATCCCTTCTGAGACTTCAGGTATGTGTAGAGCGGGAGCTCATTTTCTCCGTTTACATCCGACTTTTTCATCTGAGGAAATGTGGTATTGTAATGTACAGAACAGAATTCATGTATCTCCTCATCCGTACCCGGTGCCTGTCCTCCGAACTGATTGCACGGAATGTCCAGAACCTCGAGGCCCTGATCATGATAATCCTTATACAGCTGCTCGATCGGAGCATACTGCGGTGTGAATCCGCAACCCGTAGCGGTATTCACGATAAGTATTACCTTATCTTTATAATCCGAAAGCTTCAGAACTTCACCCTTACCTGTAGTTACTTCATAATCGTAAATCATTTTGCTACCTCCTTAACTGTTCCTCAATACTCTTCTCCAGTTTCTCCGGTTTATCCGTAGGTGCGAATCTGTCTACAACTTCTCCGTTCTTTGCGATCAAAAATTTAGCGAAGTTCCACTGTATGCGTCCCGGTTTCTGCTCCTTAAGATACTTATACAGAGGATCCGCATCTTTTCCGTTCACCTTTATTTTAGCAAAACGAGGGAACTTTGTGTTAAATTTCAACGAGCAGAAGCTGTCTATTTCTTCTGCACTTCCCGGTGCCTGAAATGCGAACTGGTTGCACGGGAAATCCAGTATCTCAAATCCCTGATCGTGATACTTTTCATAAAGTGCCTCAAGGCCGTCGTACTGCGGAGTAAGTCCGCACTTTGTCGCTGTATTCACTATAAGAAGAACTTTTCCCGCATACTCGGACAGCGATACATCATTTCCTTTTTTATCTTTTACGGTAATATCATATATACTCATTTCTTTTCCTCCTATAAAAGCTGTGCTTCTACCTGCTCTCTCTTTTCATACAACACACATCCGCCCTTATGATCATCTGCCAGGATATCGCTGTCCTTCAGCTTTCTGAACAACTCGGAATGCAGTGCTTCCTTCAGAGACGTATCTCTTACATTTATATCCGAATAAGGTGAGAACGGACACGGTTCCGCTCCGCCGTGAGAATTGATGTGGAAGAATCCTCTTCCCGCTGCGATGCATCCTCCCGAACTCTTCTCATCTCCCGGAAATGATACAAATACCATATCCTGATGCGCATCCCTTACTCTGCTTACTTCACTCAGTAATCTGTCTCTTTCTTCATCCGAAAGCGTCAGATCGGTACTTTCCTCGGAAACCGGTACATACTCCACATATATCACAAGCTTGCAGCCTTTTTCCGAAAGTGTATTAAGGAACTCATCCGATGTTACTTCATCGAGATTCTCGGAAGTTACCGTAATGGAAGTACCGAATAAAAGTCCTCTTTCCTTCAGCCCGTCCATAACCGATATCAGTCTGTCATATACTCCCTCGCCTCGTCTCGCATCGGTCTTCTCTCTGTCGCCTTCCACGCTGATCACCGGAATCATGTTCCTGTGAGCATCCAGAAGATCCATGTACTTTGCACCCATAAAGGTTCCGTTGGTAAATATCGGGAACAGGATATTCGGCTTCTTGGCCGCTTCCTGCATAACATCCCAGCGGAGAAGCGGTTCTCCTCCTGCCAGCAGTAAAAAGCTGACTCCCATATCTTCCGCTTCATCGAATACTTTCTTCCACTCTTCGCCCGTCAACTGATCCACCGGTGCACTGTCCGTTGTTGCTTCATTACATCTTGAGTAACATCCGGCACAATGAAGATTGCAGCTTGATGTAATGCTTGCTATAAGAAACGGCGGTACATGTTCTCCTCCTGCTTCGGCTTTCGCTCTCTTTCTGGATGCCTTTTTTGCGGCAGTCGAAAACTTCACCAGATAAGCGGTTTCTCTGGGATTCTTAACAGATGCCCTCAGGGCGTCGGTCACGATCCTTTCCACCCCCCGAGTCATATAACTCTGAATGTCAAATTCTTTATCCATACGATAATCTCCTATTCACTTTCCAAAAACTTATATAAAAGTCTGTATAATTCTTCTGCTTCTTCACCGGACAAAGGCATCTTACCTGAAGCCATTTTAATAGGAATATCCTTACACTCTTCCTTAAGTGCGTCACCTTCCGGTGTTATGGCGATTATAGTGATGCGTTCGTCTTCCTTTGAACGCTCCCTTGTCACATAACCGGCTTTCTCAAGTCTCTTTAAAAGCGGTGTCAATGTACCCGCATCCAGATGCAATGTTTCTCCAAGCTGTCCTACACTTGCTCTTTCCTTCTCCCAGAGGACCATCATTACTATGTACTGGGTATATGTAAGTCCCAAAGGTTTAAGATACGGCGTATAGCTGCCTACTATCTTTCTGCCGCATGCATATAAAGGAAAGCATAACTGATTTTCCAGTAAAAGCTGTTCATATTTCTGTGCCATGGATTCACCTCGCATTAGTTATCTTTTCTCAAATTATATTTTGCACAATATAATTTGTCAACACTTTTTACCACCACAGATTTTTATTATCTATTTTGTACAATAATGATTGTTAACTTTGTACAGTTTGTCTGATATTGTTCGCTTGAAAATCGAAAATAGATGATTTATAATCCGAAATATGAACAAACTATTAACATACAATAGATAATTTGTTAATTTTTTTCGATTTTCTTACATTTTTATAAAAAATATTTGTTATATGGAGGACAAAATTTTGGAAAAATATCAAAATTCTGACAATAAGGGTTTTACCTTAGTTGAACTTATCATTATCATAGCTATTATGGCTATCCTTACAGCGGCAATTTCGATAGCGGTCATCCGATATATCGAATCAGGAAGACAGGCCGTAGATGTATATAACGCAAGCCTCATCAAAGATGCTCTTAATACCTATCCGTTCCCAAGTGATTTTCAGGGCAGATCCGTTACATTTACAGATCCTGTAACTCACCAGCAGGAAACATACGAAAGAGGCTGGGTATACGTTGATAAGGACGAGATCAGATGCTCAGATCAGAGTACAGCTCTTGCTATGATAAATGCAGGACTTGTTATCGTAAGCCCTGAAACAGAGCAGGCAATCCGCGACAACGAGGAAAGCCCGAACAGATGGTTCCCAAGCGGTCCTGATAAGGATTATTACCGTCAAAGCGGAATCAACGAATACGTATTTAAGAACAACCTTACAGTTAAGGCTCACAGAACATGGAATACATATCAGCTGGATGTATATATCGATGAAGGCGGAGAGCTTCATCTCGGAGCAAGTGCATCCAACGCACAGAGAACCGATCATGCCAAAGACGAGGACGCTGCTACTCTCTTTGCCGAGAAGCTTGGATTCTACAATGCCAAGGTTACACCTGTAGGCCAGCAGTATAACGGAAATTAGTTAAATACCCCCTACAAATACATACCCCCCTACACGATAAACGGTCGGACAAATTATCGTCCGGCCGTTTTTCCATGTGCTATAATATGTATACTAATGCGAAAAATTTACGGAGGTAATATAAATGAAAAATGTAATCCTACTCGGAGATTCAATAAGAATGCAGTATCAGGAGCCTGTTGCAAAAAGACTCGAAGATATTGCCACCATCAGCGGTCCCGAAGAGAACGGCCGTTGGAGCGGATACACTCTGAATTCACTGCGCTTCTGGCTTCCGGATCTTCCGTCGCCGGATCTTGTTCAGTGGAACTGCGGCCTGTGGGATATGGGCGATGATTATCAGGAAGGAAGACATTTCTATCCGCTTGATCTCTATGAAGAGACCTGTCACCGCATCTGCAGGATCCTTCGTCAGTGGACCAAGAAGCCTGACCTTAAGCTCATCATAGCTACCACAACACCTACACTGCACGGAGATCACGGAGATATCCTTCAGTATAACGACATCCTGAAGAAGGTTGCTGCAGAAGAAAATGCTCTGGTCAACGACCTCTACTCCATCGTTTCTCCTATAAAAGAGGAACTTATCGGCGAAGACCGGATCCACATGAACGAAAAAGGAATCGAACTCTTAGCGGATCAGACCGCAAAGGTCATCCGTCAGGCTCTGTCATAAGCAGTAAAATGCTTCATAACCCTGAAGAAATAAAAGAAGGACATGATACATATAGCTCCGAATACCATGAAGCTCGCTGTTTCATCGCCTTCTCCCGATATATGCAGGAAAACAGCCATCATAAGAACCGCGGTCACAAGAGTAACCGCCTTCACGATTATCACAGGTCCGAGGATATAGCCCAGCTTATGTCTTATCTTTAGCAGATGTGCTATCACAAAGCATGCGGGAACTATTATTCCCAGATCCATGGCCTGTATAACAAGTGTAACAGCATTTCCGAAATCGGCAGGAACAACTCCCTTATCCGGATTAACAAGGGTAGGGAAGATTCTGCCGAGCCACATCAGGGATATCATCACTCCCGAAACCAGCAGAAATATCCGGATTCCCTTAGCCGGCATATCTTTTGTTATGTCTTCAATAACAGAATTCTCGGAAAGATCCATTATGCAAAGAACCGTTCCGTAGAAGGAAAGCGCCATATTTGCCACATAAAGCAGAAACAGTTCATTATAGAACATAAGAAATGCGTAGCTCATGTAGGTATAAAGCATATATCCGAACATTCCCGTCAAAAGGATCATTCCCGAAATCTTTTTCTTCTTTATCCAAACCAGTGAAAGGATCATCCCCGGAACTACCATGAAGAGGGTTACCAGATCCTGGGCTATAGCCTGAACCGCACTTGATCTCGAATTCCTCGCATACAGTCCCTTTCCGTAAAGCGTTA
Organism: uncultured Lachnospiraceae bacterium; assembly: GCA_902780985.1. Next base: position 7,208 of record CACZHN010000093.1, read on the forward strand.
CCGTTTCTCCCAAAGTCGAGATCATGGTCTTATCAGCCAGTTCGCCTTTCGTGATCAACGGCAGCACCGAACAGATCACCGAAAAGACGATCACCAGCACAGCAATCACAAAAACTGTCTTCTGATTTTTCATTACTGTTCATCTCCCTTCAGATAATCCACAACCGGCTCGATGAATTTCTTATCGGAAATGTCATAGGAACGGGATATATACTCGCCCATCTCTCTTGACTTCTCGTCTTTACTTTTGGCAAGAGACTTGGAAAACATCTTCATGGCAAATCTCGAAGGGCCCTTCATCTTATCGTAATCGATTCCGCCCTGGCAATAAAATACCTTTATATATTTCTTTTGTTCATCCGTAAGCACTTTATTCATAGCGACTTCAACATCCGGATTTTCATTTGGGCTGGCGCCCACAGCTACCACGCCAAGTCTTTTGGACTTAAGGCCTGCTGCTTTAGATAAGAACCAATCCGACTTTACAACCTTCCCCGCCATGCACCAGCCTGCATAGAGGATTGCATCATATCTCCCAAGGAAATCTTCACCCTGCTTCTTCACCTTATCCAGTTCAAAAAGGTCCGCTCCTGTTTCTTCTGTTATCCACTCAGCATATCTCTTTGTAAATCCCGTCTGCGATGTATAAATAACCAATGTTTTCATATCTTACCGAAATCCTTTCCACGCAAAAATAAGTAATATATTACGTTTTAGAGAAATGTAACATATTACTTATTTTCTGTCAACATATATTTCGGTCATTTCACCGTTTACGGTCAGTACTCCCACCGTCCTGTGTATTGCAGGGGATGCAGGCGGAATAAAAAATGCGCTTATGATACTCTTACTCTCAATCTTTCCCAGATTCGTAATGCTGTATCCCTTGGGATTTTCAAATCCAAAAAACAGCCGGCCTATAAATGCCGCGCTTTTACTGCCGCATTCGCCCTTTGCCGCTGTAAATGCCGCATCCAGAACAGCGGGATTAAGATTTGCATAACACTGAAGCACCAGATATAGAGCCTTCGGATCCTCAATCGTCTTTCGTACTTTTTTATGAACCTCTTTAGCAAGGAACCATATATCACTGCTGTGCTTTTTAACTGTCACTCCGAATGCTGTAGAATAATTACCGAGAGCCCCCGGGTTATAGTTCGGAAGCTCACTGCGAATATCCTTTGCTATTATGATCTTATCGGTCTTATCTTCCAGATACATCTTCGCCATCAGAAGATCATTCACCGTTACCGAATGTGCTCTGCACTCTTCTCTCATTTTCGTTAATTCATCGGCAGGGGTTTTTGAAACCGATATAATTGTCTTATCATCCTTTAAAAATAAATCCGCATATTGATGATACTTATCATATGTCAGCGGCTTCTTATTCTCTTTTTCCCAGTCCCGATTTGCTTTATCAACAAGCATTCTGCTCAGCAGAGGCATCTTCGAATCTTTCGGCAGATCCTCAACCGAGGATATGAGCTTCTCGGAAGCCGGCTTGCGGATTTTTCCTTCAACATAAAACTCCGCCAGCTCCCGGGCCAGATCCAGTGCCCCTCTTCCGTCCGCAAGAAGATGATGGAACACCAGAAGAAATGCCGTCTTGTCCTGCAGCTTCCATACCACCGCCTTAAGCATTCCCTCTCTTCGGATATCCCAGTCATACCCCGTAAGCAGCTCATACATATGTATCAGTTTCGGATCATCTGTTCCGGCCAGAATATCTTCCGACTCTGTCAGTTCTATCTTTGACGAATCCGTCACATCATAATAGTAACTGTTATCCGATTCATC
>CACZHN010000094.1 GCA_902780985.1 uncultured Lachnospiraceae bacterium
GAACAGTATCAACAAATTCCGGAACCGTCTTATCCGGATGTTCGACTGTATAGCCCTTCTCTTCAAGTGCTATATCCATTAGGTCCTGAGCAAGCTCTTCATTTACTGAACTCGATCCACCCGAAGATATAACCGCTATGCTTATCTCCTCATCCGGTGCAACAGTAAGTGATGCATGCTGAAAAGTTGTATCACCGCCTTTTTGCAGAATCTTTACTCCGGCTGCTTCATAATCAGCGAGACTGACCTGATCCCATCCGAGTCCCCACATAATACCGGAGGTTTCGGTTGCCTGACATTCCGCCATACTGTTCTTTGCCTTTTCCGAAAGCAGAGTTTCATCGCCCTTGAAAAATGCACTTCCGAAGGCACATAATTCTTCCGCATCCGAAGATATACCGCCTGCACCGAACATTGATAAACACTCCTGATTCATTCTTATATTTCCGTTTATATAAGACGGTATCTGATCATCGATAGTATCTCTGTCCAGTGCGGTTCCCGTATTATCCAGCCCCAGAGGAGCGGATATATTCTTCTCAAGATACTCAGTAAAGCTCATGCCGCTTACGCGTTCCACAATTATCTCCAGAAGCGTAAAGCCGTCATTACAATAGCAGTTATATTCACCCGGTGCAGCCTTGAGTCTCTCATTACTGAGAACCTTTAAAAAGTCCTCACTATATTCGGTGTTAATTCCGTCAAGCATCATCATTCCGCCGTAAACCGTTCCCATAAGTCCCGATGTATGATTCATAAGCATTCTTACGGTAATATCCTTATATCGTGTATCGGCAAGCTTAAACTCGGGGATATAATCGGTTACAGGGGCATCTATATCAACCTTGCCCTGATCCGCAAGCTGCATCACCGCTGTAGTAACATACATTTTACTTACAGAACCGATATTGAGACTATATTCCGATGTTTGTTCGGTTGTTTCGATGGTATCCTCTCCCTCATCCGCTCTTACGGTTACAGGAGTCATTACCATTCCCGCTATCATTAAAGCTGTTAATATATTTCTCTTAATCATATTCTTATCCTCTATCTACTCTGTCATCAGTTCGTATACCGAAATCTTGCCGATCTTCTTTGCGTTAATGTATGCACATATAAAACAGAACAAAAGTATAATTATATCCACGATCACAATGCTTACGATGGATACGGAAATTTTAGCCAAAAGTCCGACTAAAAGCTTTAATATCAGGAAGTTTATGATTGTTCCCAAAACAACTGCGATCACCGTTGGTGGAATCATCCTGAATGCCATCTGGAACTTAAGCTCCCGGGATGTATATCCGAGTCCCTTCATTATTCCGAGTTCTCTGTACTGTTTTCTGATAGTAGATGCCATAAGTATCGAAAGAATGATCATTACTACGATTGCTGACATTACCATGAGTCCGATGGATACAATTCCGAATACCTGTGTAACCTGACCTATAATATCCTTATAATAATCGTATGTATATTCCATAGATTTTATCTTCATATTGCTTGTACTACCGGAAATAACCTCATCACCTATACGGATCGAATACTCCATATAGCTAACCCCCTGTTCAGTCATGGCCTTGGCCATTTTTATCTCCGCAGCACTTCTGATCCTGTCTTCATAGCTCTCACCTGTAACTTCACCGGCAGCAATCTCCGACAGATCATTTCCGTATCTGTCAGTAAGAATCTTGGAAAATGCATCTATGTCCGCATCATCCTTAAGAAAGATCTTATATGAATCCGGTTTATAAACCGGATTAAGCTTTTTATATCCATCTTCTGTCATATATACGGTATTCGAGTCAACCATACAGTTAACAACGCCGCATACTACATAATCTCTTTTTACTTTACCGTACTCCAGAGTCACTGTATCACCCATTTTTACATGAATAGCTGCATCAGCCTGTGATGTTACGGCAATTTCATTGTCATGCTTAGGATATCTTCCCTGTGTCAGTACTATGGTTTCTGTTTCCGAGAAGTCTTTATATACTTCAACAGAATAAGCGTATTCGTTATCATTCACCTTCACACTTCCTGAAGATGCAGTTGTAAGTACTCTGTCGACTTCCGGCATGCTTCTTAATTCATTCGCAAAGCTTTCCGGATTGGTTTCTCCGCTGACTACTATATCAATATCCGGTAATTCATGACCGCTTACACTCTTTAAAATGTTTTCTTCGTCATTGAAGAAACTTCCTATCGTGAAGCTTATAAGAACCATTATCGTTGTAATTGTAATGCACACCGTCAACCCGATATTGCTTTTAGAATTCTGAAGAAACTCCTTAAATGCAAGTCTGATATGTACATTTCCCTTTGTCTTTTCAAGTGGAAGAAATGTCTTCTTAAAATGATGTGCAGCTATTCCTTTACGAAATGCCATAACCGGCGGATATTTATTTACCGAAAGGGCCTTGGTCATAGCGATAAGACCTACAAATAAGAGCATCACGATCACAACTATCACAATCGGAATATAAGGTATATCGACCTTTCCGCTGTAATTCATTGCAGATGCCGCATTTTTCAGCTGGAACCCTGCCATAAATACAGACGGAGCAATCGCTAAGATGCATCCCGCTATCGCTATCAGTATATACTCGAAAATGTATGAGAGCGCTATCTCACCTGATTTATAACCAATTGCTTCAAGAACACCTATCGAAACTATCTGTTCACTGATATCCGTAACAATCCTGAAACGGATCATTACCATAACCGCTATAACGATCACCCCCGCCATGACTGCGATTATCACGGATAAAAGTGACGAATTTATATTATATAAATCCTCAAGTTCCTGATAAGAGTATGACGTTATCTTAGAACTAGTATCATTTATCGATACATCCTTTATAAAAGCCTTAAACTCTTTTATAAATTCAGTAGAATCAGTGCCCTCCGCTTCATCAAATCCGATAATCTCAAATCTGTCAAAACGCTCTTCAAGAGTTTCAAAATCCTTATCGGATATAACAGCCTTAGGCCCCGGAAGCCAAAGTCCCTGTTCAAAAAATCCCGCAACTGTAAATGTATACTCTTTTTTCTTGTCAAAAATAAATGTAACCTCATCGCCTTCCGATACGAGAAGATCATCCTTACATTTTTTCGTGAGGTAAATCGGATGTTCCATTGATCTTATATCGTCATCCGAAAGACTTGTTTCCGGTTCGAACTTTTCAAACTGTCTCTCTCCACCCTCTGTAACAAAGCCTATATCGTAAACACTATCTGTTCCGGAACCCTGATAATTCTTTATCTCAATGTTTCCGTTAACATAGTTTGTATGTGCATAGCTTTTTACTTTGCTTTCATCATCCAGAAAAATAAGGTATTTATCGGAGTAGATATCCTGATCGAACAGCACGAAATTTCTGTAACTTCCTGTTTCCTCTGCCATTTTAGGAGTTATCTTTCTTATTCCTATAAGCGATGCAATAGATGAAGCAAAAAGTATCGTACAAAGCATGATAAGAATGCCCAGAAGGATTGATTCTTTTTTATGTTTTTTAATATTGGCCATTGAAAGCCTTATAATCTTTTTCATATTTACCATCCCATTTCATTCAAAAACTTCTGAAGTGATTCCCTGCGCGCTTTTATATCATCTGTTCCGAAAAGAGGCATCTTATGCTCTCCTTCTACTCTTCCGTCCTTAAGATAGAGGACTCTGTTTCCTCTGAGGGCTGTCTTCAGGTCGTGGGTTACCATTACGATACTCTGTCCGCTTTGATGAAGTTCTGTGAATACATCCATAACATCCTGACCTGATGAGGAGTTGAGTGCTCCCGTAGGCTCATCTGCGAAGAGTATTTCCGGTTCATTGATTACCGCTCTTACGATTCCGACTCTCTGACACTCCCCGCCCGATAACTGGTTCGGATATTTCTTCCAGAGTTTTTCTTCTATTCCGACTTTACTCAGAAGTGTCTTAACTCTTTCGATCAGCTCCGGTGAATTCTTCTGTACTACCAATGCTCCGGTCATGATGTTATCAAAGACATTCATATTCTCCAGCAGATATATACTCTGAAATACAAATCCGCAGTGACGTCTTCTGAACATTGCCAGCTTGTCGTTGCTGTATTCGGATATATCTTCATCACCGAAGTAAACCTTGCCGAGAGATGGCTTATCCATTCCCGATAATGCATAGAGAAGGGTTGACTTACCGGATCCCGAAGAACCCATGATGATCGTGAAATCCTTCTCGATTATCTCCAGATCCAGATTCTTTATTACATGCTGCTGCATACCTTCATTTGAAAATGTTTTGCTAAGTTTTTCCGTTCTTAAAATCGCATTCATATTTATTCTCCGTTTAATATCTGTAATATCATTGTTTCGGTTCTATGATCATAATATACAAGAGTCCCGAAAATTCTTCTTTACGATTCTGCTATCAATTTCTTAAGAAATTCTTATGTGATATTGAACTTAAAAAGCCGGCGATAAATCCGCCGGCTCATAATACACAGTATTAAATTCAATTATATATAAAGAATAAAGATGTTGCTATCAGCAGCTGTCCCAGATAATAAAGGGACAGATTCATGATTCTCTGGAAGAAACGATGATTCTTTCCAAAGGAATTTATGATCATAACTACATCGGAAACCGTAAACAGTACCGCACCCACCGCATACCAGGTTCTGAAGGCACTGTCTACAGCTATTCTGTTTCCTATGGCGATAGCCGTCATTACAACAACCGCCTCTATATAGAAAATCCCGAAAAACTTAAATACAAGTTTTACATCGATTACTTTATAGACAGCTACCAGAATAATTGCGGCTACTGCCGTTCCGATCAATACGGACTTCCACAGATTCACGGACATCGGAAGAAGTGCAATTATATACAGGATATGTCCGATGAAGAAGACCACCGTACCTGTCAGAAACACCTTATTCTTAACGGATTTAAAGACAAATCTCAGCGCCAGAAGCACATCTCCCAGCATACCGCAGAAAAGCCCCAGGCATATCATAAAGCACACAGATTTAGTCAGTCCCTGAGTTATATCCGTATTATACGCATTGGCGCATTTCAGGAAATTTTTATAGCCTATAAATCCGATGATCACAAAAATCATAGCTGCCGTTCCTTTAAGAACAGCGGCCGCCACATACTTTTCTTTATGTTCTACCGCAATAAATATCCCCTGCAGGCACATTCCGATAACCGAAAGAATTATGACTGGGATAAGTATTTTCGTTGGAAGCATTGCATTTCCCATATACACATCCTTTGTTTAATCTATAATACTTATAAACCTATTTACATGCCGTGTATAAGCATCAGCAGTCTGTTGTAATAGTTCAGCTTCGATGCGCTTGCATCCACATCCGAACTTACTATATATCCTTTATCCAGCTTTCTTGTAAGAGACGGATATAATCCCTTACCGGCGCAGTGATTTACCATACATCCGAAAGGCTGAGCAGCAAATACTTTCTCTACTCCGTGCTTTATATATCCTACCGCCTCGGCACCAATCAGCCAACCGTCTCCGTTTCGCACGTTGTAATTTACGTATCCATGAGCTTCCTTCTTCAGCTGCCAGTATGGCGGAAGCGAGAAGAATCCGTACTTCTCCAGTGCATTTATCATATCCTTCTGGATCGATTCCAGAAGCTTCATAAGAAGCCTTGCCCCTTTGGCTTCAAGATTATGCTTTCTTATCATATGTGTATCCATATAGTAAAGCGCATAATAGGAAAGCGGATTTACATGTACCTCCGCATCGTTCTTCTCAATAAAATCTATGGCATTCCAGTTACCCAGACCGCAGTACTTCACATAAAGCTCGCCTACAAGTCCGATAACCGTTTTCTTTGTGTGTTCGCCTTCATCTCTTATCTTGGCGAAGTCTTTACACATCAGACGGAAATTCCTATGCATATAAAGAAGCGAAAGATGCTTACCGGAAATCATATCCTGTGACATGCGCCTTATCCACTTCTTCCAGCATTTATTCGCCTGACCTTTGACCTTCTCATAAGGTCTGGTCTGATACAGAAGCACCATCAGAATGTCACAGTAATACATACCGAACATCGCTCTCCATACCATGGGAAGATCGAACTTCATCATATTCTCCGGCTCATAGTCCCTTACATTCAGCGTAAGCACGGGCCTGTCTCCGTATCCGGCATATTCCACGGCACGTCTCAGAGCACCCGTGTAATTAGCTCCTCTGCAAGCATCTCCCGCTGTAGGCATAAGCAGCTTTATACGGTCTCTTTCATACTTTCCGCTGTCCAGAGCCTTCACCATCTGACCGACTATCTGAGAAAGCGGATAACACATATCGTGATTGATATACTTAAGTCCTATATCCGTAATTCCATCCGTATCATTCATTATCACCGGATAATAATCCTTTGAGAAAAATGCGTATTTGATAAGAGGGAAATGCATATCCAGCATGGCCGGCACAAAAAGTATGCTTTTCGCATAATCTTTATTTAAATGTATCCTTGGTATCCTCATATTTTACTTAATCCTTACGAATCTTTTACCCTCGATCACTTTTGCATTTTCAGCAAGTGCCTGAAGGTTTGCTGAGCTGTCGCCCATAGCATTTCCTCCTATAAATCCAACGAACCCTCTCATCCCATAGAACACGGTCTGAGAGGGTTTTCTAAAGCACAAATAATAAAATTATAATCCGAGAACCTTATCCTTATCCCAGTTATAAACAACCTTATCAGCGATCACGTCTGCATGTGATACGCTTTCAACTGCCGCAATAATTGTAAGTGCAAAGTCCATAGCTGTTCCCGCACCTTTACTGGTTATTGTATGGTCATCGATTATTGCCGAAAGCTTGTGATAATCATCTCTCATAACAGCACCGCCGTCGGCCATCATCTGGATAAGATCGTTGCCCGGATAACATATAGCTTTCTTACCCTTAAGCACTCCGTTAGCCGCAAGAACGACTGCAGGAGCGGCGCATATAGCTGCAATATACTTTTCCGGATCAGCATCGTACTTCTTGATCATCTCACATAGTCTTGCACATCCTGCCAGATTCTGGGTTCCCTTCATGCCGCCCGGAAGAATCAGAATATCGTATGCATCTTCGTTGATCATATCATCGATTATCAGATCAGCCTTTACAGGTATCTTGTGAGATCCGAGAACCAATGGGTCTCTTGTGATTGATACAGTAGTTACATCATATCCTGCTCTTCTGAGAAGGTCTATCGGAGCAAGTGCCTCCACTTCCTCAAATCCTTCTGCAAGAAAAATCACTGCTCTTTTCATGTTTTACGTCTCCTTTTAACCTTGTAATTTCTCTACGGTTAACATAACATTATTATCGTAACTAAATTTTCTTTGCTACATCCAAAAGCAGCTCAGCCGTTCCGTCCGGACCGAGAAGTGAGCTGTCAATAAGGATATCATAGCTCTCATTTTTACCCCACTTATATGATGTATAGTAGTTGAAATAAGATGCTCTCGCCTTATCTTCCTTGGCGATCTGATCTCTTGCCTGCTTCTCGTTGAGATTAAATCTCTTCATAACCGTATCAATACGTACTTCCAGCGGTGCATAGATAAATGCACTCAGTACGTTGTCATACTCTCTCAGAACATAATTGGAGCATCTTCCGATAATAACGCAGGACTCTCTCTCAGCTATGCTCTTAATGGTCTCATAAGTAGCCATAAATGCCTTCTGGTTAAGGTTCATTCCGTAATTGGAATTGTTGTCAAATGACATGTAGGAATACGGATCCATAACAACCGAATAAAGAAAACTCTGTGTAGGCTTCTCATCCATGTTGTCCAGGAAATCTTCCCACATTCCAGACTGCTTTGCAGCCTCTTTGATAAGCTGCTTGTCGTAACATTTCACCCCCATAAGCTCGGCAAGCTTCTCGCCGATCATACGACCGTTACTGCCAAACTGACGACCGATTGTAATAATAGTATTTGCCATAATGAACCCCCTTTCAAAGTAAAACCGTGCAACTACTGTTTTATAAATCGTCTATACCGTACTTTGATGCAATTGATTTGAACTTATCAAGATTTCCGGAAACCCTGTCTTCCAGCTTGTTCTGGATTTCCTGATGAGTATTCTCGTTAACGATATTCTGATACTCGATTTCCAGCATATGTCTCTCAATCGCCATATAAGTTTCATCTTTCTCGAACTTGGTCTTTACGTAGATCCTTCCGTCTCTCTCTCCAAGTTCCTTCTTGAAACGTTTATCTTTATTCTCGAAATTCAGTGTACCCGTGAACAGATCTCCCAGATCATGACTCGGTACAATGCTTATTATTTCCGCCCCCGGGAATTTACTCTTATCAAACTTAGAAACCGGCGTAAGCTCTATAACTATGAATCGCCTGATTCCAAGATCGTAAAGCGGCTTGATCGGAATATTGTCGTTTATTCCACCGTCCAGATATCTGTTGCCTCTTATAGTGACCGGGCTGTAAATGTAAGGCAGCGCCGTAGAAGCCAGCAGATAATTATTTATATCTTCATCAAGAGCGTTGTTCAGCAGGAAATACTCTGCCGTACATCCGTATGTAGGATCGATTCCGCTGTAGTTCGCAGCACACTTTGATGTTCCTACGTACATAACTCTCTTTTCGTTTCTGATCTGATTGAAGTCCATGTACTTTTCGATAAGGGCATTCATCTCTGCTCTTGAGAAATGCGTATTTCCCGCAGCAATCTGCTTCTCATCGAAATCAAACAATGTTCCCATGTCGATCTCATCCCAGACCTTTTCCATCTTGTCGATGCCCATCGCATAAAGGACTGCGTTTACGGCACCTATGGAAACACCTGAGATTGCAACGATATTATCAAGGACACCCGCTTCGGATAATACCTTCAGCATACCTACCTGATATATACCTTTACCACCGCCGCCTGCAAGAACAAGACCTGTTCCCGAAAGATCGATGTCAGGGATTTTTATAACAGGTTCATGAGGATCAA
>CACZHN010000095.1 GCA_902780985.1 uncultured Lachnospiraceae bacterium
TCTCCGATGACGGAAATGTATTCCGCTGCACCTTCATCGGCTCCTGTATCGATAACTGCGATGGTGCCTTGGGGACAGCTCCTGTCGTCTACGATATCGTTGAGTATCGATATCGGATCCGACAATACTTCTTCTGATGATCCGTCTTCTCCATCAGTCTCTGCTTCACTGCTTTCGTCGTCCGACACTGCCATTATCTCTCTGTCATACTCGACTATATCCGCCTCCTCTTTATAGTATTCATAACCTTCATCCAGATCTTCCTCTGTCGGAAATCCAACCAGATATACTCCGTCATAACTTGACAGGATCACCTCGCCGTGTCTGAAGATATCCGGGTTCTCCGTTCCCACAAGAAGTCTGTTCTTAAGACATGGGTCCTCCACCGGAGGAGCTTCCATGGCGATCATTTCCTCCTGCTCTTCGCCCTGTCCTTCTTCCGTAACTTCCTCTATCGCAATATCCTCTGTCCCCTCAGTCCCTTCTTCATCTGCCCATACCCTTGACATCGGATACATATTTATACACATTGACGCTGCCATGATGCATGCCAGCGCTCTGGCCTTTAATCGTTTCTTGTCCATATTGAATCCTCCTTTAAACGCAGTAATACTCAACACCCGCAAAGCTGACTACGTCTCCGTACTTCAGTTCCGCCGCGTCCTGTTTCAGGCGTTTATTATTTACATATGTCCCGTTGGTGGAACCCTTATCCGTAAGGATCACCTTTCTGCCTTCCTTTCGAAGTACCGCATGAACGCGGCTTATCCCCGGATCGGAAAGACAATAATTGCAGGTTCCCGGCTGCCTGCCTATGATGATCTCCGTATCTTCCGTAAGCATGATGGGTTCTTCTGTTTCTCCCGCAAAGGGGATAAGGCTTTTTACCTCTTGAAGTGTTGTGTGCTCTTTCGGTATTTCCTCTTTCCGATTCACGGATGTCCATCCCGAGCCGCTCCCCGCATATGTATTCATGCTTTCTTCTATCTCCAGCTCTCTCTTCTTTTCCGCATAACTGCTTACCGCATATATGGAATAAGCCCCCATCATAAAAAGACTGAGGACTATACCTTTTGCTCCCAGCAGCGCCATGGCCGCAATTCCGATCACTGCGATCACCGCACCGTACAGAAGAATCTTCCTGAGGGGATTTTCCGGTTTCCACGTTTTATCCACATAAAACGTGATATCGCTATTTGCACCTTGTGTGTCTCCGTCCGCAACCTGTCCGTTCAAACCCTCGCTCTTCCCGCCAGCACCCGCAGGCTCTGTCAGCCCCTTAAACATCTCCGGACTGAAGTTATCCGTCAGCAGCCTGCTGTATATCTCATAAAGCGCAGCCGTCCCATCCTTATCCTTGTTATCGAAGATGACCATCACGTCTTCCAGCATTTCCTTAACCTGCTTTATGAAGCCTCCGCCGGATCCCGGAACATATATGAATTTATGGCTTCCCGTCCGGTTATCGAAAAGCACGCTTCTCAGTCCTATCACCAGGTCCTCCGGATTCAGCATGTATTCCTCCAGCTCGGAAAGGCACACCCCCAGGTCCCGGATCACTGCCCTTATATCATCTATCCCGGGACTTACCCGGCTGTATTTCCCGGCCAGCACGCTCAGACCGTCTATCCTGAAGAGCATGCTCTCCTCGTTATCTATAAATCTGTAATCCGCTTTCACCAACCGGTCCGTGGATGCGTATTCCAGCATTTGTCTTTCGTAATTATCGGAGATCTCGACTCCGCTTATCTCTATATAACTGTTGCAGCCTTTATTCTTCTGTGAAACTCTCATACAGCTGCCACCTCCTTAGTCTGTCGGTGCATTTCCATGTTTCCCTTTGCACCTTGAACTCACTCTCCACCTTAAAATCTATTTCTCCTTTGATGGTCAGGCTGCCGCTCCTGCACTCCGCCTGCCGGGATTCGCTCCCGAAAAGCGGCTCCGTCTCCGGTGCGATGCCGTTCACATACTGCACTGTTTCCCCATCGTCCTTGGATATGTGATAAGGAACCGAACAGCTGTTCCGATACAGCTCGCCCCGCAGATACTCTCTTTCGTAGAGGTGCATGAAAAGATATATCAGCGTGACTGCGATAAAAAGTATTATCGGAATGATAAACGAAGCTTCTATCGTCATATATCCTTTGCTAATGCCCGCACTTCGAGCAGGGCGGAAGCGATATGCCATCAAGATCTACCTCCTTTACATTTCTTTTTATTCTCGAACACTTATCCGTGCTGTGATAAACCTCACCGTATTCGGTTATATAAACCGTGTCGCCTTCGACCTTTCCGCAGTATCTGCATTTCGTAAGGCCCTTGGTCTTTGCATCCTGAAGGTCGGTCTTTATAACCGACGGCCTGAGGTAGGTACAGTTGCAATCCCTGTGATAAACCTCACTGCCGTCGGCTATATAAACCTTCTCGGAAGTTTCATGTGTACCGGCGGACTTGTCCCTGCCGCCGCCCAGATATGCATTTTGTTTTATGACTCCGGTCCTGACCGCACTTAAATTGCACAGTATGGGAATATCGAGGCTCACCCTGTAGGTATAACGAAGCTCTATGACTCCGTCCTCTGCGGGAAGCTGAGATCCTAATACGGTCACTCCGTAAACTCCGCCCGTAACATACTTTTCCAGGAGGTCGGCATCGTCTACGTAGCTTATAAACTTCAGCCCTGCCACCGGATATTCCAGTGCCTCCGCGCCTTGGAAATGCTCCGCAAGGTACGAATATTCGGCCATGTACTCCGCCGTCTCAGCCGCCGCTTCATATACCACACTGTCCACCACAGCCAGCTCGCATATCTGAAAGAAAAACAGACTTATTAATACCAGAAATATCACTGCGATCGATGCTTCTATCGAGGCGCTTCCCCGATTCTCCTCTTTCCGACCGACATCTTTTGTCAAGATACCCGGCTTACGCAATCCCACTCTATATCTTCTCCTTTCATGATCAACTTCAATAACATTTAGTACCCGTCTTCAGAACTCTGTCGAAAATGTCCGGATTTATAATCAACATCCGCATCAACACCGAAAGCAACCGCTGCTTCCTTCATACTGAAACCGGGAGTGCTTTCGGCTGCATTGATCTGCATGATATCCAGCATTCGGTAATAAGCCGTATCCATGTTAAGTGCCATAAGAAGCATAAGATAGTCGTTATAGTCCATGCCGCTTTCCTCATCATCGCCGCCTTCTTTTTCGGCCGCTTCGGCAAGTTTTGAGATGCCGTCAAGCGATGTCTTCCAGCTTTGCGGATTTTTTATATACGGAATCTTCTTTCCGCGAACAAGACAGTAAGCATCCGCAACGCCTTCGACATACGCCCAGCATCCTGCCAGGAGATATTTCACTACCGGCTGCATGACCGGAAAAACCGCGGTAAGCTCGAGAGCCAGCGCATTTACCTTCAGCATCTTCTCCGCATCCGTTAAAATGTATGCGAAGTTACACGCAAATCTTATGGCTATTATCTGGTTTACGACTTTCCTGTAATTTTCATCATCTGTTCCCTTTCCTGCTATGATGTATTCCAGTTCGAGATTCAGAACCGTATCGTCATTCTTTTTATCCGTCAGCGAATTGAACATCTCATGAGCATAGCCCAGAGCTTCGCCGCCTGTTATCAGCGACTCCGTCCAGCCCGCTCCTTTATTCATATCCTTCTTCAGTTTCGGGTAGCTGTCGAAATCCGAATCTATGGCAAAGCTTGCTATACCCGTCCTTCCGTATGAGGGAAGAACCGATGTATCAATACTCGCATCGCTGAGTTCCGCATCCTCCGGCAGGATGTAATGAGCCACTCCCGCCTTTTTGATCTTTCTGACTTCCTTTCTGGGATCCTCCGCCAGTATCATCCGCCCGGCATTTACCACGCCTCCGGTCCTGCCTCCGGCCACACCCTGAAATGCCTGAGAAAGTGCCTGATTAGCCTGCTGCCTTGACAACTCTTCCTCATCTTCCGGCGTACCTTCGGTCTCTCTGTCCATAGCGGCTATGCTTTCATCGGAGATCGGTTTATCCTTTCCCTCCGTTTTATCCAGCAGTTTATCTGCGGCATATTCCGCGAGGCCGTACAGCGCATAGTCTCTTATCTGCTCTTTAAACGCCTCGCAGTCATCGTCCATGATTCCCGTCCTTCCGGTAACGGCGGTGCTTTCCACTGTGAAGTCGGCACCGAGATTCTCTTCCATGGATGCTTTAATTTCGCCGGCCAGAGATTCCTCCCCGGCCGACATATCAATAAGGAGAATATGATAGTGATCGAATATATATTCGTTGGTCCACTTCGCCTTTACGGAGGAGCAGGCCGTCTTAAGCGCTATACTCGACCGGGATCTTGCCGCGGAAATATCGACTATCTTGTAAACTACAGTAAATATCAGGAGTAAGGCCGCCAGAAGCAGCGTCACAAATACGGTTACATATCCCTTATTTCTCATATTCCCCTCACCTTCCTATTGCATGATTCCGCCGGCTCCTTTGTTGATGGCCTGCCATACTTTGGTGACAAGCGCCATGGCCTGATCTTTAAAAAGCGCCAGCAGCAGGATCGCAATGGCGATCAATATAACTATCTCTATGGTTGCAAGACCTGCGTTGTTGTTGATTCTCCTCATATTGTCCTCCTCATATGTCTTTATAGCCTTACATGGCTGTCTTCAGCGCCGGGATCATGATTACCCCTATGACAATGACGAGAAGAAGCGCCGTGGGGATAAGCAGCTTCTCGGATGCCGTCTCCCCCTTCTTACGTATATGCTCCCGTCGTATATTCATAGCGACTTTTACTTCCTGATCCATAAGCATGAGCAGCCTTGAATTTCCGTGATTTATGTTCTGGCTTATCATAGTCATCAGCCTTGTATATTCCGGTATTGCCATCCTTCCCGACATAGCAAGATAAGCCTTCTCTTCAGACAGACCCGAATCTATCTGATTTACAGCGAGTCTGATCTCCCCCGCAAGTTCCTCCGCGCCCGCCGACGCCAGCTTCATGGCTTCCTTTACATTTATCCCCGCTCCCATGAGCAGGCTAAGTCTGCTGACAAAGCTGTAATACTGCCGTCTCAGCGCATCCTGTCTTTTACCCTTCCTTTCCTTCAGCTCATTTACCTTGTGATAGATATACGCCGCGGCCGCAATTCCCAGCACCGCATATATCAGTACCTGTTTCTTTCCGGAAGACTCCCGGCTCACCCTCAGCCGCTGTCCGTTTATCTCCTTCGGAAATGTAACGCTCCCCTCTGTCCTGTCGGCCTTTTCGTATTCCTCCAGCACGACCATAAGTTCTGCGTTTTCATCCTCAGACATATTTTCCGGAACCACTCTTACGGGAATCTCTGCCATCCTTTCGTGAATCCCGTCTGTGATCATGAGTTCCAGTATCACTTCCTCTCCCGTAAGTCCGTAGACTTTTCCTGTGGAGCCCACCACATCCGGCTGACGGGAACTCCATATGAAGCTCAGTGTTCCCGTTTCATCCGATGTGACAAGCGTGAGGTCCGAAGACACATTCATAAGATCCGGATTACTTCCCGGCATCTCCGACACGGCATACTCCACCGCCCTGTCGGCCAGTGCTTCGAACTCTTCACTGCTGTATTCCCGTGGATAAACCTCTAACAGAAGACTCTTCTCCCCTTTTGCCCTCGTGTCGATATGCACCTCTATTGGAGGATCTCCCGTGAGAGGTCTTTCTACCACGTTATCCGACTGTCCTTGGCTGAGGTACAAAGACAGTATCAGAAACAATATATTTACGGCGGCAACCGAAAGGCCTGCTATCCTGAAAAGCCTATAGGCATATTCATCGGTCATCCGCTCCAGCTCGGCCTCACTGTAGAGACCGCCTCCGGCAAGTAACTGCCTGATCCGGCGGACTATCCCGCCGAGGATCCCTATGCTCTTATACTTGCTGAAGTTTTTTCTGCTCATAAGTGCAAGAAGCAATGCAACAGGAATCAACACTATTGCGATAATTCTCAGAAAACTCACTACCATTATTCAGTCTCAAGCCTCCCAACTATTCTTTTTCCTATGTAATCCGCCAGTATATTCAGCCCTACGGCTGCGGACATAACGGCAATCCCCATGGGGCTGCCGTAAAGCATATCCATAAATCCGGGACTGGACAGCCTGAGAAGCAGTATTATTCCCGCAGGCATAAATGTCATGATCTTCTGCTCCAGCTGCCTTGCGGCTATCATGGTGGACAGTTCCTCCTTCAACTCTATGCCCGATACTATCTTCTCCGCCGTATCCCTTATGATCCTTATCATGTTTCCTCCGGTGCCTGCGGCCTGAGCCACTACCACCGAGAAGTCCTTCATTTCCTCTATGGGAAAGTCCGAACTCATTTCCCGAAGGGCTTCTTCGAAACTCATGTTGAAGCTCAATCGGTTACGCAGTTTGTCCAGAGCTTCTCCTATCTCGCACCGCTCCCCGTATACACGGCGGCAGTCTTCGCCCGCTGAGAAAAATGCATTCTCCAACGCATACCCCGCTTCCAGTGTGCCCAGCATGGATAGGAGCAGCGTTCTGAACTGGGCGGTCATGTTCTCTTTTCGCTTTGCCCGGACTCTCTTCATGGCAATCCGGTATACGTATATTCCCGCCGCCAGTCCCGGGATCAGTCCCCAAAGGGAATCGAAGAATACCGCTGCCACCGCGATATCCGCGATCACTCCCAGTGCGATTGCTCCGCCACGCTCCATTCGGACTCCTCCCTGACAACATTTATAAGTCCCGCCTCACAAAGCTTTGATATGTTCAGCAGGTCGTTCTTCTTCCTCAGTCCGCCCCGGACTCTGCCCCCTTCTTCTCCTGTCTCAACAAAGCTGTACAACGTATTTGTCAAAATCTCATCATCTCGCATCCCCGTCACCTCTATAATCTCCAAAACCCTTCTCGTCTTATCCCTGAGTCTCCCCAGGTGCACAACTATATCTATCCCTGCAGTTATCTGCCGTCTTATAGCGGGAAGCGGTATCCTGTCGCTTCCCATAAGCATCATCATTTCAAGTCTCATCAGCATGTCCCGGGCCGTGTTGGCATGTCCCGTGGAAAGGGACCCGTCATGTCCGGTGCACATAGCCTGGATCATATCCACTGCCGCCGCGTCTCTTACCTCTCCCACCACGATCCGGTCCGGCCTCATTCTGAGACTGCATTTGATCAGATCCCTGATGGTTATCTCGTTGGTGCCTTCCACGTTGGCGTTCCTGGTTTCCAGCCTGATCAGGTTATCAATGCCGGTGAGACAGAGTTCTGCCGAGTCCTCGATGGTGACCACCCTTTCGTCCTCCGGGATATATTCCGTAAGGGCGTTGAGGAAGGTGGTCTTTCCCGATCCGGTACCGCCGCTGATGAAAATGTTGTAGCCGGCCCGCACCAGCAGCCCCAGAAAATCCGCCGCTTCCCGGGAAATGGATTCCATCTCGATAAGCCTGTCCATGCTGTACTTCTTCTTCGGAAACTTTCTGATGGTCACGGATGATCCGTCTCTGGATACTCCGGACAGGACTACATTTATTCGGGAGCCGTCCCCCAGCACAGCGTCCACGATAGGATTGGTCTCATTTACGGTCCTGTTGGCTCCCGACACCATCTGCCTGATGATGTTGGTGAGCCGCTCCGGATCTTCAAAACTTCTTGGGTACCGCTCCAATCTGCCGTCTCTCTCGATGAATATCCGCTCATGGCCGTTGATCATTATCTCTGTGATCTCGTCATCCTGAAGAAGATCCGACAGCACATCCATCCTTCTTATGGAATTAAATATCTCGGACTTCAGATTCAGCTTTTCCTTGAGGGGTATATATTCCCCCGCCATTTCCCTTATGATGCATCTGTCGATAAGGCTGCTCACATCCTCATCCCGTATCTCATCCGTCATATCCAGTTCATGCATCACGGAACTTCTGACTCTGTTCCTGATTCCCGTAACTTCCGCCGGTTCCATCACATCAACCCCTTCTTCCCGTATTCCATATGGCTCTTACCATTTCCGGTGAGTTATACTCCGCATCCGGTACTTCGACTTCAATAGACCTGGCGATCTCCTCCCCCGCCCCCGTGGCTCTGGCTATCCTTCTGAAAAGGTTCAGCTTGTTCTCGGATATAGGATCCGAAAGCACGGGAATATACAGTACGTCAAAGCACCGAAATATATTCATATCTTCGATTGCGGCAGTGCCTATGTCATAGCACACTGTCGAGAATCTTCCGGAACCGGCCAGTTCCTGATTCAGCCATTCGATATCGGCGGCCTGAACATCACGGCTGTCCATATATGTGCCCGAAGCATATAGGAAGCAAAGGTCCTCCTTACGAATTACTGCTGTTTCAAGTGCCTGTGTTATCTGAGCCGATCTCTGTTTCACCAGATAAAAAACGTCCGTATCCATCCGTTCTCCGGCTCCGGAATAATCTTCGAGACCTATGTAAAGGCCTCCCCGAACTTCATCCAGGGCAGCCAGTGCCGTGGCAAGCCGGGTTTTACCGCATCTGCCGAGAGGAGAATAAACTCCTATAAATCTGCACCTCTTTCTGACTGAGATCTCCGTAGGCTTGAAAAGCTTCTCCAGTTCCCCGAGGATAAATGTCACACTCTGGTATTTGAAGATTGCATTGGTCTCGGTTACGGAAGTATCTCTGTATCTGGGATTCTCCGAAAGGGTTACTGTCCTTATTCCGGGATCAAGGGTTATATCCGGATCTTCTTCTCCGAAGTTCTCCGATTCCTCCCTCTCTTCTCCCAGAAGGACAACATCCATATCGTTTCTTTCCAGATATTCTTTCAGTGCCCCCCTGTCGGAAAAGGCAAAAGCTCCTCTCTCCTGCTCGGTGAAGAGACTCTATCACAAGTTCCGAAATCCGTAATCCAAAAATGCGCAACGTTTTGTTGCTATAGGTTTTGTTGCATCTCATGCAACGTTTTGTTTCAACGGCCTTGAAAAATGCACATGAATTTGTGCACAAAAAAAGCGGACCACAAATTGTCCGCAATTCGATCCTGCTGTTTTCAGCGTAAAACCTCAAAAGTGCTATAAATCCTATCGCATTTCGAGTTTACATAACATTCTTTTTATTTACATAACGTATTCTTCGCCCCTTCTTTTTGTGTACTTTGACGGACGGGTTTGTGCAACCTGCCGACAAAAACACCCTGAAATCCCCCCTTTAAACGCATAAAAAAGCCGGTCCTGTTTCCAAGACCGGCCGTAACCTTATCTTTTATTCATCTTTCTTTCCGATATACTTTCAGATTATAAGGCTTTGCGATGTAATCATCCAGCTGATTCTTCATGATTCTTTCCTTATCACCGAACATGGCTCTTGCCGTTACAGCGATGATAGGAAGGTGTGGCTTACGCTTCTCAAGCTCGATCTTTCTGATCTCCTGAGTTGCTGCGATACCGTCCATGACCGGCATCTGTACATCGAAGAGTGCTGCATCGTAGCTCTTTTCCTTGTAAAGCTCAACTGCTTTCTCACCGTTCTCGGCTATGTCGTAGGAGTAACCTGCCATACCGAGAAGCTTTCCGATTACCTGCTGGTTAACCGGCTCATCCTCTGCTACGAGGATTCTTGCATGTCTTCCGTTAGCCTTATCTATTGAATAAACTGCAGGATCCTTATTCTCGTCATCATCCTTGACTACCACATCGGCTCCCTTTACAACCTTGAGAGGGATCTCTGTGATGAATGTGGATCCGATTCCTTCCTTACTCTGAACCGTTATGGTTCCGTTCATAAGCTCGACTATCTGCTTTGAGATTACCAGTCCCAGTCCGGAACCGCCGTACTTACGTGTATCAGATCCGTCGACCTGTGAGAATCTGATGAAAAGCTTACTCATATCCGAATCGGAAATACCGATACCCGTATCGGCAACCGCCATACGAAGCTTTATTGAATCTACCTTGTCGTCGATTGCTGCGATCTTTACTCTTACGCCGCCGTCCTGTGTGAACTTGATAGCATTTGAAAGAAGACAATTGAGTACCTGCTGTATACGCTGTCCGTCTGCACGAACCAGCTTCGGAATGTTGTTACCGAAGGACAGGTCAAGGGCGATACCCTTGTTGGTTGCTGCCGGTACATGTGCCGCAACAGTCTCTTCGATAGCCGACTTGATATCCGTATTCTCTTCCTTAATCTTATACTTACCTGCTTCAAGCTTACTGATATCGAGGATATCATTTATAAGTCTCAGAAGGTTATCAGCACAATTCTTTGCTGTTATAAGGTTATCACGGTAATCTGCCTGAAGGTCATCAGCCATAAGTGTAAGCTGAACCATACCCAGGATACCGTTGATAGGTGTTCTGATCTCGTGGCTCATGTTCGCAAGGAACTCGGCCTGAGTCTTGTAAGCTGCATTTGCATCTTCGATAGCCTTCGAAAGCTTCTGCTCCGTTGACTTCTGCTCGGTCACATCGATAACTACCATATTGATGTGGTCTGATTCAGACTTGTACATAACCGTGTTGAAGATCTTGTCCAGCTTCTCCATTGTGATCTCGACATCCATCAGGTCGCCTTCCTTGGTTCCCGATGTGTTGTATGCCTTAAACCACGCATTTATGTCCTGAAGAACTTCTATACTGCTGTCGCCCAGAACACGTCCGATGTACTCCTCTCTGTCCAGATTGAAGTACGCACCGAATGTGTTGTTTGCATCAACAACCTTGTATCCGATTGCATCTCCTGCACCGTCGGTAATGATCTCCGCCTGAGCAAATCCGATAGGAAGATTCATGAAAAGCTTACGATACTTATCGGAAGCTTTCTTTTCGGATGTACCTCCGCTGACGATCTGCGTCATAACCCAGATTATGATCAAAGCCTGTACCGCTGCTATCACAATCTGAAGGATCATTTCACCTGACAGAACCCCTACTACACCGAGCACAGCTACTACTACTGCAGTGAAGATTCCAAGCTGCTTGGAATTCATGCTCCTTAGTTTGTCCATAGTATAACCCCTCCAAAAATATCATATGATTTATTGTAATCTATTTCCCTTT
>CACZHN010000096.1 GCA_902780985.1 uncultured Lachnospiraceae bacterium
ATCGGTATTGATAATGATACCGCCTTCAGGAGACAGACCCTTAGTCACGTCTACTGTATGAAGCAGAGTTTCATCAACTACTACTACATATTCAGGATTGTAAATGTTGGAATGATTTCTTATCTCTGTGTCTGAAAGACGATTGTAGGCGGTAATAGGAGCGCCCATTCTTTCAGGTCCGTATTCAGGGAATCCCTGAACATACATTCCGGTGTTAAATGCTACATCGGCAAGAAGAAGGGCAGCGGTCTTTGCACCCTGGCCACCACGTCCGTGCCATCTGATTTCAACATGTTTTCCCATTGTCTTTTCTTCCTTTTTATTTCTATTATTACGCACAGTTTTTATAGTATATCAGATATTTTTTAAATGTAAAGAAAATTTAAGGAAAATTTATAAAAAAACAATAATTTTTTTCAAATAGAGGTTTTCAATGAAAAAATCACAGCTATTGAAAAGTTGACTGAATCAAGGGTATAATAATACTTAGTGAAAAACTTCGGAATGGTGATAACATGATTACTAAAGATATAAGAAGAATGATAAATACATGCCTGGAATACGCTGACGATATCGCCAACAATCCGGGAAGCAAATATCCACCGAATGCAAGACTGTCACTCAGAAATCTTCTTAAGGACGATATGCTGACCTTTTTCGGTTTTCTGTACGATCAGAACAGTGACGAGATCGAGAAGCAGGTGGATTTTATTAACCGCAATCTGGGTATAATAATTACGGTAGAAAATTTCAGAAGATTTGTGGCGGACAGATGCCGTGAAGATATGTTCCTCGCATCGGTTCCGCAGTCTCTTATGTATTTTGTTGCGGATGATACTGCGCCCGTATCCAAGAGAACGGGCTACGGTATATCCCTTTCAAAATATCTGGTGACCTGCTTTAATGATGCGGGTATAGAATTTATCGCCTACGGCGGAATAAGCGACAGGGAAGCGGACAGACTGGCAAGATATATAAATATGATGAATTCATATATCAAGGGCTTCAATGTCTGCGGATCGGAGACGATCAATTCCGACAGTGAAAAAGTTAACTTCTATAATAGAGGAAACAACAGAGTCGGAAATCTGGATCCTCTGAGTTTCGGAAATGGGATCAACAGAGATCAGAATAAAGGCGGAAGCACGGTATCCGCAGGTTCCGGAATTCGTGACAGGGCTCAGGACGTGGCAATGGGTTCACCGATAAAAGAGACCAAGTCTCTGGATGAACTTCAGGAAGAACTGGATGCGATGATCGGTCTCGATAAGGTTAAGAACAATATCTCGAGTCTGGTCAATCTTATTAAGGTAAAGACCATGCGTGACAAGCTGGGACTGAAGACTCCGGATATATCGCTTCATCTGGTATTTTCGGGTAACCCGGGAACAGGTAAGACCACGGTGGCAAGACTCCTTGCAAGAATATACCATCAGCTGGGCGTAGTAAGAACGGGACAGTTCATAGAAGTGGACAGAGCCGGACTGGTTGAAGGATATGTAGGTCAGACAGCTAGCAAGACCTCGGAAGTAATAGACAGTGCTCTGGGTGGGGTGCTCTTTATTGATGAGGCATATACTCTGACAAACGGCAAGGAAGGCGAGGACTTCGGCCAGGAAGCGGTGGATACACTGCTTAAGAGAATGGAAGACAACAGAGACGATCTGGTAGTAATAGTTGCCGGATATACAAAGGAGATGGAAAAGTTCATCGGATCCAATCCGGGACTTAAGTCCAGATTTAATAAGTTTATAGAATTCCCTGATTATACAGGGGATGAGATGTTCAGGATATATAAGGAAATGGCTGAATCACATGATTACCTGCTGGACAAGGAAGCAGAGGAGCATGTCAGAAAGTTCCTGAATTATATAGCAGAACATCACGGCGAAAACTTCGCCAACGCAAGAGAAGTAAGAAATTTCTTCGAAAGATGTGTAGAGAGACAGGCCAGCAGAGTTGTATCCGAACCGATGATAGATGCAAACAGCCTGACTACATTTAAACTTGCGGACGTATCTGAGTGATGATACACTAAACGATGTTATATTGAGTAAAGTACTAAATGGGAGAAGAAGGGTATGGCAGACGAAAAGAAAGTCAATGACAGCTTTGATGTTATTCCTGAGAAGGAAGCAGAAGCTGAAAGCGTCTCAATGGATGATGTTATGAAAAGTGCAATTGAAGATGCAGCCGCTGCAGCAGCCGCTGAATCGGACAGAGCCGATGATGGAGGAGAGTCTGCGACCACAGTGCTTACAGCCGATATGATCGGCCAGCCGGAAGAGATGGCGACTACCGTTCTTACCACGGATATGTTGACTCAGCAGGGCGTAAATGCAGACGATGAACCTGCAACAACGGTACTTACCACAGATATGCTTATACAGCAGGGCATGCAGGCACCGGGATCGGGACCTCTTCAGGGTTCGGGTCCACTGCCGGGTACAGGCCCTCAGCCTGTGAATCCTTTCATTCAGCCGCAGAGGCCGCAGGGACCACAGGGACCGATGAATAACATGCCGCAGAATACAGGTTTCAACAGCGGCCCGCAGGGTATGCAGGTACCGGGATCCGGAATGCTGCCGGGTTCAGGCCCGCTTATGCCGGGATCGGGACCACTTCCGCAGATGAAAGTTCCGCAGCCGCCTGAAACAGCTAAGAAGAGTTCACCGGGAGTAAAGGCTTTCGGTATAGTAAGTCTTATACTTGCCGTACTTGGTCTTGCTGCCGTGATTATATGTTATTTCCTTTTTGCAGTTCCGAAGGATGAGTATCAGAAGGCTTCAACATCAAAGATACAGACACCTACAGTTACAACAGCCACAACTGAAGAACCGGAAGCAACGGAAGCTCCTGAGGAGCCGGAGACTCCGGGAGAACCGGAAACTGAGGAAGAATGAGGTAATTGATTATGAAGAATAAAAAGTGGCTGATAATAGGAATTATAGCAGTCGTGCTGTTGGCGCTGGAAATTGCGGCAGCAGTTATATTCGTTCTGCCGGGAGTAAACAGAAACAAGATGTTTGAAGCTTTCAAAGCGGGAAAGGGCGAAGAAGCGGCCGAGTGCTACAGTAAAGTAAAGTTCTTTGCAGCCGATACCATTGATGATGAGATCAAGGGATTCCTTGTTACCGAAACCAATGCATGTCTGGAAGGTAAGAAGGGTTATGACGAGACTCTGAAGGAAATCCTCGCCGTAGAAAGTATCGGAAAGTATAAGAATAAAAATATCGAGTATATCCAGAACATCAATCTGGGACAGCTTATTAGCATATATGAAAAAGGTTATAACGATATTGTTATGACCGAAGGTGATGAACTCTTCACTATCTGGGACGAGTTCGATGAAGTATATGATATAAGCGTCAAGGGTTCTGATCATCTGAGTGATTACAGTGATGCGGACCGTGATAAGTACAGTGAATTTATAGATACAAATCTTGATGAGTATCTCAAGGGTAAGTTCATTCAGTTCCAGGAAGGAACGATAGATGAAGACGGAGTTGTAGCATACATTGAAGTTGCTCAGAATTTCTTCCGTGACGACACCTACGCTCAGGATCTGGATGAAGAGCTTTACTTCGTTAAGTATTATAAAAATGCCATCGCTGAGATAAGCACTATGATCGAAGAGGAGGACTACTTCGGTGCTTACGATGCGGCAAAAGAGTGCATCGATAATCCTCTGGATGAGACATACAGTTCAAAGTATAATCAGCAGCTTCAGGATCTTCAGGATGAAGCTTACGATAAGGGTAAGGAATACGGACTTAAGAAGGGACTTGAGGCAGCACAGAAAGAGGATACCAATACAGCTCAGGAGTATGTGAACGAGCTGAAGCGTATCTACGGCGACAGTGTGGATGTTTCCGAAATAGAAGCGCTTATCGCACCGGGATGGGCTAAGGCTTATAAGGCATTTGTTGAAGATATCGAGCCGAACCTTAAGGCAGTCATTGATGCAGGTATAGATGTAAAGAGCGAAGGCACAGGAGATGTTATCTTCACATCTCAGGAAATAAGCTACGAGGATTTAGTTCCGAACAAGATAACAATCTACGATTTTGATGATAACGATATTCCGGAGATGATACTTACGGATGTGTTCAGCGGCGGCTGCTATGTATTTACATTTGCGGACGGAGAGGTTAAGTGTATATTCATCGGAACCATCGACGGTGTCGGTGATCCGAAGTATGCGGTAACAACTTTATCGGCAATCGAGAGCGGCGTTGAGATGACCATTGATGCACTGATGCGTTTTGACGGAACAGAGTGTCTGGTTGAGCATTACGTAGTTACAGCCGATTACGGCGGAAAGTCATATTATCTTGTAGATAATCTTGATGACGTTTCGGATCAGGATACGTATAATAGTATGCGCGGCGATATCATGGCGCAGAAGAAGGGCAATCTTCCTATGGGAGATGCACTCTCAAATTACGAAAAAGTTATAAGCGAGTATAAATAAATTATTTATATATAATCCGCAATGCGGAAAAACAGTAACATCAGGGAGGAAATTATGATACGACTTTATGAGACAGGAGCTTACCTTCTTAACGGAAGCGAGCTCGTGCCGGATGATGCTTCGGCTGAAAATGTACTTGCATCTAAGGGAGTTAAAACCACTAAAGAAGAAGCTGCAAAGGGAACAATGGCTTACAGTATTCTGCAGAAGCATAATACAAGCGGTGATACGGAACAGCTTAAGATCAAATTCGATAAGATGACTTCTCACGATATCACTTTCGTAGGAATCATTCAGACAGCAAGAGCTTCGGGACTTAAGGAATTCCCTATCCCTTACGTTCTTACAAACTGCCACAATTCACTTTGTGCGGTTGGTGGTACTATCAACGAAGACGACCATGTATTCGGTCTCTCATGTGCTAAGAAGTACGGCGGAATCTATGTTCCTCCTCATCAGGCGGTTATTCATCAGTATGCAAGAGAAGAGCTTGCAGAGTGCGGCGCTATGATCCTCGGATCGGACAGCCATACACGTTACGGAGCTCTCGGAACAATGGCTATCGGTGAAGGCGGCGGAGAGCTTGCTAAGCAGCTTCTCGGAAAGACATATGATGTTGCACGTCCGGGTGTTGTAGCCGTTTATCTTGACGGAGAACCTGCAAAGGGTGTAGGTCCTCAGGATGTGGCTCTTGCGATCATCGGAGCTGTATTCAAGAACGGATATGTTAAGAATAAGGTAATGGAATTCGTAGGACCTGGAATCGCAAAGCTTTCAAGCGATTACCGTATCGGTATAGATGTAATGACAACAGAGACAACATGTCTTTCATCTATCTGGGCTACAGATGAGAATACAAAAGAGTGGTATGACACTCATTTCAGATCTGAGTGCTATAAAGAACTCAGTCCTGAATCTGTTGCTTACTATGACGGAGTTGTATATGTGGATCTTTCAAAGGTTCGCCCTATGATCGCACTTCCGTTCCATCCAAGCAACACATATACTATCGAAGAGCTGAACGCAAATCTTTACGACATCCTTCACGAGTGTGAGGAGAACGGAAAGAAGCAGCTTACAGGTGATGTAGAGTTTAAGCTTACAGACAAGATCCATGACGGACGTCTCTATGTAGAGCAGGGAATCATCGCAGGTTGTGCCGGCGGTGGATTCGAGAATATCTGTGATGCCGTTGATATACTTAAGGGTCACTATATCGGAAGCGATGAGTTCACACTTTCCGTATATCCTGCAAGTGTTCCTATCATGATGGAGCTCATCAACAACGGACGCGCTGCTGAGATCCTTCATGCCGGCGGTGTTATGAAGACAGCATTCTGCGGACCTTGCTTTGGTGCCGGAGATACACCTGCTAACGGAGCTCTGTCGATCAGACATTCAACACGTAACTTCCCTAACAGAGAAGGTTCAAAGATCCAGAACGGTCAGATCTCAAGCGTTGCTCTTATGGATGCAAGAAGTATCGCAGCAACAGCTGTTAATAAGGGATACCTTACACCTGCTACGGATCTTGATGTTGAATACACAGGACCAAAGTATTTCTTTGATAAAGATATTTATGCTAACAGAGTTTATGACGGATGGGGCAAGGCTCAGCCGGATGAGGACATCAAGTTCGGTCCGAACATCAAGGATTGGCCTGAGATGCCTGCACTTACAGAGAACCTTCTTCTCAAGGTTGCTTCTGTTATCACAGACCCTGTTACAACTACAGATGAGCTTATTCCTTCAGGTGAGACTTCATCCTTCAGATCAAATCCTATCGGACTTGCAGAGTTCACTCTGTCACGTAAGGATCCTGAGTATGTAGGAAGAGCTAAGGCTTTCCATGAAGTTGAGATCGCTCGTGAGAAGGGTGAGCATCCATGTGAAGTTTATCCTGAGATCAAGAATGTTATGCCGGTTGTTAAGGAGAAGTTCGAGAACGCAAGCCGTGAGAACACAGGATTCGGTACAACAATCTATGCTGTTAAGCCGGGTGACGGTTCAGCCCGTGAGCAGGCTGCATCATGCCAGAAGGTTCTCGGCGGATGGGCTAACATCGCTAAGGAATATGCTACAAAGAGATATCGTTCGAATCTCATCAACTGGGGTATGCTCCCATTTGTTATCGATGAGGATTCGGTTGATATAACACTTGATAATCCGTTCGGTCTTGAGAATGATGATTATATCTTCATTCCGGGAGTAAGAGAGGCTCTTATGAACAAGGCTGAGGTTATCAAGGGATACATTGTAAATAAGGGAATGAAGGAAATCTCACTTAAGCTTGGTGCTCTTACAGATGATGAGAGAACCATCATTGAGAAGGGATGCCTCATTAACTATTACAGAGACTGAGACATATTGAGTTAAAAGTGTTTTGGGGAACGGAGGTGAATGTATGCCTGATAACTTGTTGGCAGCGACAATCTGGATTGGCGCATTTGCTGTATTTCTTATTTGGGAGATCATTTCCCTCGGACTTACGTCCATATGGTTCTGCGGAGGAGCCTTCGCAGCGGCCATAGCTGCTTATCTGGGCGCGAATATAGCGGTTCAGGCAGCATTGTTTATTATTGTATCTACACTTTTAGTTCTTCTGTGCAGACCGATTGCCAAAAGGAATCTCATTACTTCGGCAGCACCTACAAATCTTGACCGTAACATCGGCAGGAAAGTAAAGATACTGGAGACCGTTGACGGTTCCAAAGGTATGGGTCTCATCAAGATAGGAGACGTAGAGTGGAAGGCTGTATCGGAAAGCGGACGAATTCTGCCGAAAGACAGCTATGCGGAAATTGTAAAAATTGAAGGAACAAAGGTTTATTTAAGGGAGGTAATTTATTAATGGGTCCGGCGATAATTATTATACTTATTGTTGCATTTCTTATTCTGTGCAGCTCTGTAAGAGTTGTTAAGCAGGCAAATGCGTATGTCATTGAAAATCTCGGTACATACAAGTGTACATGGGGAGTTGGTCTTCATCTTCTGGTACCTGTATTTGAGAAGGTTGCAAGAAGAGTTTCTCTGAAGGAGCAGGTTGCGGATTTCCCTCCGCAGCCGGTTATCACAAAGGATAACGTTACAATGAGAATCGATACGGTTCTTTTCTTCCAGATCACAGATCCGAAGCTTTACTGCTACGGTGTTGAGAATCCTCTGTCAGCTATCGAAAACCTGACAGCTACAACTCTTCGTAACATCATCGGTGATCTCGAGCTTGACCAGACTCTTACATCAAGAGAGACAATCAATGCAAAGATGAGAGCTACACTTGACGAAGCTACAGATCCTTGGGGAATCAAGGTTAACCGTGTAGAGCTTAAGAACATCATGCCGCCTGCAGCTATCCAGGAATCAATGGAGAAGCAGATGAAGGCTGAGCGTGAGAGACGTGAGCAGATCATCAGAGCAGAAGGTGAGAAGAAGGCAGCAGTCCTTGTTTCGGAAGGTGAGAAGGCAGCTAAGATCCTTCGTGCGGAAGCGGATAAGGAAGCAGCTATCCTTGCAGCAGAAGCAGCAAAGCAGTCAGCAATCCTTTCGGCCGAAGCTGACAGAGAAGCAGCTATCAAGAGAGCAGAAGGTGAGGCTGAAGCTATCCGTGCCGTACAGCAGGCTACTGCAGACGGTATCAGAATGCTGAACGAGTCAAGTCCTTCAGATCAGGTTCTTACTATCAAGAAGCTGAATGCATTTGAAAAGGCAGCAGACGGTAAGTCAACAAAGCTTATCATCCCATCGGATCTGGCAGGCGTTGCAGGTCTTGCAACAGCTGTTACCGAGGCTGTTAAGACAACTAAAGAGTAACTTAATGGATTAAGTATATAAGAAGAGCCCCGAGTAAAATCGGGGCTCTTTTTCGTATGCCGTCAGCTTTGCTGACTTACCATGTTCTCCATGGTGCTGCGCATGGTTTCGGTCTTATATGTGTTAGGAGATACACCGTACTCCTGTTTGAATGCTCTGTAAAAACTCGAGTAATCGTTGAATCCGCAGTTCAGGTAAGTGGACTTGATGTCACCGCCTTCTCTTACGGAATCCCTGAAAAGCTGAAGGCGTCTCTTCATGATGTACTGGTGAAGTGATATTCCCTGATTCTCCTTGAAAGTATGGGATATATAACTCTTACTTACATAAAATTTCTGTGCCAGTTCGTCGATGGTGATCGGATCCTTGATGTTGTTCTCTATGTATGTTATCAGCTTGCTGTAAAGGCTTGGCGGAGTATATGCTTCCGACGGATGATCCTTTTCGTATACA
>CACZHN010000097.1 GCA_902780985.1 uncultured Lachnospiraceae bacterium
ATATGACCGACATACTGATAATTGAAGACGACTCCGAACTCCGTGAACTCCTCTGCGACTTCATGGCCGCCGAAGGCTTCTCCGTCCACGGCTCTGCCACTGCCGAAGACGGCATCGCATTTCTGGAGACCGGACTTGCCCGCATAATCCTTCTGGATCTCATGCTTCCGGGAATCGACGGATTTACCGCATGTACGGCCATAAGGGAGAACAAGGATATTCCGATCATCATGATGAGTGCCCGGGGCGACGATGAGAGTAAGCTTATGGGATACCGTCTGGGAGCGGATGATTATATCGAGAAGCCGGTATCTGTTCCGGTGCTTACGGCAAAGATCAAGGCTCTGCTTCACAGGAGTGAGGCCCATGGGGAAAAGACCGAGAGCCTGACATATAAGAATATATCGATCGATACCGCAAAGAGAGCGGTATATAAAGACGGAGCGGAGTGTGACATCAGGGGAAAACTCTACGACCTGCTCTTATACATGATGGAAAACAGAGGCAGGCTTCTGGATAAGGATGAGCTTTACGATGCGGTCTGGAAAGATGCATTTGTTGAGCAGGCCACTCTGAACGTACATGTGAGATGGCTCAGAGAGAGACTGGAAGAAGAGCCTAATTCGCCGAAGATCATAAAGACAGTCTGGAGAAAGGGATATATATTTGGTGATGACGATTGAAATCCATAGTTAAGCCGATCATTGTCATTACCGCGGTGTTTCTCGTGACCGCAGCGACTTTATACATGGTGATCACAAACCATTATAAATGCGAAGACGGTATGAGAAATGTGGTAATGAACCGGATCACTTCGGAAACGGAAAAGAATCTGGCGGAGGCAGGAAGTGATGACAGGGAACTGAGCCTCGAAATGCTTCCGGACATGACGACCTATAAGACGGAATACGGAAGCAAAGCTGTTCCCGACGATATAAGCATCGTCAGTATGGCATCATTTGGGGAGAATCTTTACGGGGATGCGGCATACATCCGTCCGGTGGGATACGCAGCCGAGAATTCGCCGAAACAGCTGAAGGGATTCTTATATTTCACATACAAGTCCGACAGTGGGACATTTACTTTAGAGATGGCAGGGATAATTCTGCTTATCTCTTATTTTGCTGTTATGGCGATCATTCTTATCGGATATCACGTTATGATAGAGCCGTTCAACCGCCTGTCCGAATATCCCGAAAAGATAGCCAAGGGCAGAATGGAATCGGGAATCCCGGAGACGAAGCAGAGATTCTTCGGAAAGTATATCTGGGGAATGAATATGCTGAAGGACGAGATGAAGCATAAGCAGAACTCCCTGAACGTTATGGAGAAAGAAAAGCAGACTCTGATAATCTCCATAGCCCACGGAATTAAGACGCCTCTTTCGAATATCAAGCTCTATGCGGAAGCTATTGAAAGAGGTATATATCACGAAGATAAGAAACCGAATGAGAAGGATGCCGAAACCGCCGCTAAGATAAGCAGAAATGTAGAGAAGGTTGAGGCTCTCGTAAAGGATATAATGGATAAGAGTGCGGAGATAAACGTGAATTACACGCCGGACATTAAAGCCTTTTATCTTAAGGAACTGATGGATCTGGTGAAGAAAGAGTATTCCGCAAGAGCGGAACTGCTGCACATTCCTTTTGAAACAGTGTGCGAGAACAATCCGCTGGTGACCGGTGATAAGGACGGTATATTCACCATCGTGTCCCAGCTTATGGAGAACGCCATTAAATACGGCTCCGGACAGGGAATCAGTGTCACTATGGGACGTCAGGATGAGGATATATTTATAACGGTTAAGAATAAGGGAAATGTACTTTCGGAGGAAGAGACAGCCTATGTATTTAAAAGCTTCTGGCGCGGCTCGAATTCCCGCAGTACGGAAGGACAGGGAATCGGCCTTTATGTATCGAAGAAGATGGCGGAAGCCCTTTCGGGAGATATATTCATGAAAGTCTGGGAAGCGGAAGATACAACGGAAGTAACACTTATCATTCCCGTAAGTATAGGCTGAGATAATTTAAGGCAATAAAAAAATCCGGAATCATATGATTCCGGACTTTTTTTGAATCTATTAAGCCCTGTTTGACTTTGTTGTAGCTACGTAGATGATACCTGAAACAAGTAAGCAGATAGCACCAACAAGTGTAAGAGTATTTCCTAATCCCTTCTCAACAAGTGAACCGAGAGCACCGTACTCTTCGAGCTCTGAGTTGTTAAGCGTGTATGAAAGGAAAAGTCCGATAGCTCCGAGAAGTGCGAAGATAAGAACAGGAACCTTCTTGCCGATTAAAGCAAAGAGAAGTGCAAGTACGATGAATGCTGCCCATACAATCGCGATAACCTGAATCTCACCATCGATGCTCATAAGGCTGACTGACATTTTCTGGCCTAAAAAGTCTACACTGTAGAAAGGAAGAACAAGTCCCAGAAACGAAATAACTGCTGCTACAAGTACAATAAGTGTACCAACCGGATTCTTTTTCACTTAATAAAACCTCCCTGTTAAAATGAAATAAATCATGTTAAATTGATCAGCTGATGGCTAGATAATACAAAAAATCAAATTGCAAAACATCATTCAAATGTATGACATTGCAAAAAATATTTGAATTAAACTGCGGATTACTGCATAATAATTAACTGACATAAGAAATAAGAAAAGAAGTAGAAATAATGGACAAATCAAGAGAATCACTGAACTTTTACGAGAAGGTATTCAAGCTGGCACTGCCTATTGCGGGGCAGAGTCTTATAACCATCGGGGTTAACATGCTGGATACCATAATGGTGGGAAAATTGGGAGATGAGCCGCTGTCGGCGACGTCTCTGGCCAATTCATTTATAAGCGTGTATCAGATATTTTGTATGGGACTCGGAATGGGAGCATCCGTTCTGGTTTCCAGATATTGGGGAATGAAACAATTCGAGAATGACGAGGGAGTAAGAAACAGCGCTTCGGTAGCCCTTCGTCAGACGGTGAGTCTGATGCTCAGACTTACGATCATCCTGGCACTTGCATTTGCGGCAGCAACCTTTGTGATGCCGGGACTTATAATGAGAACATATACGGATAATCCGGTGACCATAGAACAGGGAGTAAGATATTTTAAATATTCGATACCTACATATTTCTTCCTGGGAGTTTCACTGACCGTCACCATAGCCCTAAGAAGCGTGGGACAGGTCATGCTGCCTCTTCTGGTTTCCATAGGAGCATTCTTCGTTAATCTTTCCATGAATTATATGTTCATCTTCGGAAAGCTCGGAGCTCCGAGAATGGAAGTTGCGGGTGCGGCACTGGGAACTCTGATAGCGAGAATATTCGAATTTACATTTATTGTGGGTTACCTGCTGATATTCGACAGAAGGATATTCTTCAGACTGAAGGACCTTTTCATGAAGACCAGATCACTCCTCGGGGAGTACATACGTATCTGCATACCGGTACTTATCAGTGACGGAATCCTTGCTATCGGAAACAACTCGGTAGCCATGGTAATAGGTCATCTGGGAGATGCGTTTACATCCGCAAATGCGGTGACCAGCGTAACCCAGCAGCTGAGTACCGTAGTAATATCCGGCGTAAGCCAGGCGGGAGCCATCGTTACGGGAATAACCCTCGGAGAGGGCGACAGAGAAAAGACCATGAGGCAGGGATACAAGTTCTTCGGACTCGGTCTCGTGCTGGGACTTATGTCCGCGGGATTTATAGCCGCCTTCAGCAATATGATCATCGGATATTACGACAATCTGAGTCCGGAATCCATAAAGATAGCAAAAGAACTGATGATGGCTATAAGCCTTATCATAGTATTCCAGGGAACCAACAGTATCATGACCAAAGGTGTTCTCCGAGGCGGCGGCGATACGAAGATGCTGATGCTTGCGGACAACATATTCCTGTGGATACTTGCAATCCCTCTGGGAATTCTGGCCGGATTTGTATTTCATCTTCCGGCATTCTGGATCTACATATTCCTGAAGTCGGATCAGATAGTTAAGACCTTCTGGGCATATCTCAGACTCAGAGGCGGAAAATGGATCAAGAAGATATCAACGGGAAATTAGTATTATATAAGTGAGGTTGAAAATGGCAAAAGAAGCAGGGGAAAAGAAAAAGTTTAAATGGTGGAAGATACCTCTTCTCATCATTCTGGCAGTAGTACTTGCGGCAGGCGGATATGTGGCTTACGTATTCCTGTCATATTCGAGAATAGAGGATAATCTGGCTATCTCTCCGGAGGGAAATGCAACGGAGAAGGCCAAGGTCGGAGAAGAATATACCATAGTTACATTTAACGTAGGATTCGGTGCTTACACACCGGACTTCACATTCTTCATGGATGAAGGTACGGAAAGCCGTGC
The DNA here is from genome assembly GCA_902780985.1 of uncultured Lachnospiraceae bacterium. The sequence goes on from CACZHN010000097.1 coordinate 4,375, forward strand.
AGAGTCCAAGGAAAGCGTTGAGCGATGCATCAACGGTTCGGCGGATATAGCTCTTTCCTATGATCCTGATATCGTGCTTTTCCAGGAAGTGGATATCGGATCCACAAGAAGCCATCAGGTTGAAGAGAGAAATATGATAAATGCCAAGTTCGGCGACTATGATAATCTCTTTGCACAGAACTATAATTCAGCATATCTTATGTACCCGATAACAGAGCCTCACGGCGCATCCAAGTCGGGAATCCTTACAGAGAGCCGTTTCGATATCACATCGGGACTCAGAAGAAGTCTTCCGATAGCCGAGGGATTTAAGAAGATCCTGGATCTGGACAGATGTTACAGCATCGCAAGGATCCCTGTTGAAGACGGCAAGGAACTGGTACTCATCAATACGCACCTTTCCGCATACGGAACGGATGCATCTCAGGGAAATGCACAGCTGGAAATGCTCTTTGCCGATATGAAGGCAGAGTATGACAAGGGCAACTATGTTATCTGCGGCGGTGATTTCAATCATGATTTCACTACGGATTCGAGAGAACATTTCAATCCGGGCACAGATAAGATCTACAGCTGGTGCCAGCCATTCCCGGACAATATAATTCCGGCAGGATTTAAGAAATGTACGAACTATGCGGACGGCATGGTTTCCACAACAAGATACACAAATATTCCGTATTCACCTGAAAGCTTCACGGTAATACTGGACGGATTCATCATATCCGACAATGTAACCTGCGAATACGTTCAGAATATGGATAAGGCATATGAATTCACGGATCACAATCCGGTAGTTATGAAGTTTGTACTGGGAGAGTAACATTGAAGAACCCTATACTTAAGAACAAAGCATACCTGTATCTCACGGAATTTTTTGCGGGTATGTCGGTTATGGCCGTGGAACTCGGAGCCAGCAGACTTCTGGCACCTTACTTCAGTTCATCACAGATTGTGTGGACTATCATAATAGGAACCATAATGATAGCGATGGCCCTGGGAAATATCATGGGCGGACGCTGGGCTGACAAGAATCCGGATCCGGATAAACTTTACGGCCGTATCATAATAGCTGCCATATGGATAGCGCTTATACCGGTAGTGGGCAAGTACATCGTTATAGGAATATCCGCACTTCTGGTATTTACCATAAGCACGAATTTCCTTGTTATAGCTGCATTTGCGGCATGTATGGCAGTGTTTGTGTTTCCGCTGTTCCTTCTGGGAACCGTAACACCGTCACTGGTGAAGTATACGGTAGACAGTCTGAATGACAGCGGAAAAGTAGTAGGTTATCTGAACGCTTCCAATACCATCGGAAGCATAATAGGAACATTTGTTCCTACATTTATCAGTATTCCGGCAGTGGGAACCAGCATAACATTTCTTATCTTTGCGGGAATCCTTATGCTGCTGGCGATAATCTATTTCATCTCAGGAAAGAAGAAGTCCGTGAAAGCGGCAGTGGGAGCGGTGATCTTCATCATCTCATGTATCTTCGGACACGGAGATTCTTTTGCGTTCTGGGAGCATGATCTTACTTTCGAGGGAGAGTCCATTTACAACTATCTTCAGGTTTACGAGGATGATTCGAAGGTGGTGCTTTCCACAAATGTACTCTTCGGAGTTCAGTCGGTGTACCGCAAGGAGAAAACTCTTACGGGCATGTATTACGACTATGCCATGGCGGCACCTTATATGGCGGGAATGAAGGAAAAGGATAACATAGATATCCTTATTCTGGGAATGGGTACGGGAACTTATGCTACCCAGTGCAGCCGCTATTTTGAAAATGCATCGGTAGAGGGAGTCGAGATAGATCAGAAGATCACGGATCTTGCCAGAGAATATTTCGAACTTCCGGAAGAGATAAAAGTAACAACCTATGACGGAAGGGCATATCTTCAGGGACTCAGCTCCGCTGGCGATGAGAAGAAGTTCGATGTGATAATGATCGATGCCTATCAGGATATAACCATTCCCTTTCAGATGTCCTCCGTGGAATTCTTTACTCTCGTGAGAGACCATCTCACGGATGACGGAGTTATGGTTGTAAACATGAATATGAAATCCGACGGAGAGAAGGGAATCAACAGATATCTGGGAGATACCATCTGCTCCGTATTTGATACGGTTTATACCGTTGATGTTCAGTACAGTACCAACAGAGAACTTTTCGCATCCAACAATCCGGAAATGATGGACAGATTCGAAAAGGGCTGCGAAGCGGAATCAGACGGAGAACTGATTCAGATGATGGCACAGGTAGATGCGGGTCTGGTGAAATACGAATCGGGGAACCTTATTCTCACAGACGACAAAGCACCTGTAGAGCTTCTCAGTATGAATGCCATAGATGCCATCATAAGAGAAGAAGTGGATTATTATAAGCGGATATATGAAGAAAAGGGATTTCAGGGAGTATTGGAGGCTTTCTAATGGATTACAGTGTTCTTATCGTGGATGATGAAACCGAACTGGCCGAATCAACCGCCGAGTACTTTAACATGTTTGATGTACCGTCGAAATGCGTGTTCAATGCGAAAGACGCGATGGATTTCTTCAAGGAAAATACAGCCAAGCTTATTCTGCTGGATATCAATCTTGAAGAGAAGGGAGGTATATCCGGTTTCGATCTCTGCAAGAAGATCAGACAGACACTGGATGTTCCGATCCTCTTTATCAGTGCCCGTTCCAGTGATGACGACATGGTAATAGCGCTTAATATAGGCGGTGACGATTATATCACAAAGCCTTATTCACTCAGTGTTCTTCACGCGAAGGTGAAGGCGGTGCTGAAGAGATACGATAAGATGACCGAGATGGAAAAAGAAAAGGAAAAGCCGGAAGACCGTATCGTCAGCTTCGGTCAGGCAGAGATAAATCTCGATACCTCGATCGTTAAGAGAAAGGGCGAATTCGTAACCCTTACGGCTATGGAATATAAACTTCTGCACTACCTTGTGAAGAATAAGAACAGGGTAATTCCGAAGAATGAGATATTTGATTTTGTATGGGAAGACAGCTTTGTATCCGACGGAACACTCAATGTCCATATAAGACACCTTAGAGAAAAACTGGAGGAGGATCCCAATAACCCTGCTTATATCAAGACCGTAAGAGGTATGGGAATAATGTTTAAACTATGAGAAAACGACTGCTTATAGTTATAATAGTGGGATTATTCCTTCTGGGCCAGCCCATATCACTGCAGATGGAAGGACGATCCACGGATGTGACCAGGCTTTCCACTGTGGAAGTCAATGAGCTTCTGCATAAACTGGCGGACGGATGGAGAGACTCATCTTTTGTTTATCCGGTGCAGAGTTTTGAGAGAGATACCGTCAGAGATATAACGATAGACGATCACGTGGTGGGCAAGCTCATTATTTATAACCATTTTCAACTGATGGAGACAAATATCGAGAACGAGCTTTTTGTCCATTATCTTATATATGCGGGAGAGGTAATTCTGCTTCTTCTGATCACGGTATTCTGGTTCGAATTCAGAGTCATCAGACCTTTTGACGAACTTAAGGATTTTGCCACTGCGGTATCGGCGGGAGATCTGGATAAACCGCTTAAAATGCATAAGAAGAATATGTTCGGTGCATTTACCCAGAGCTTTGATATAATGCGTGAAAAGCTGGCCGAAGCAAGAGAAAAAGAGTATCAGGCCAACGTGAGCAAGAAGGAACTTGTGGCTCAGCTGAGCCATGATATAAAGACGCCGGTAGCTTCCATAAAAGCTATGTCCGAAGTCCTGGGGGCGAAGGAAGACAGGCCACAGGTAAAGGAAAAACTGGATGCCATCGGAGCAAAAGCGGATCAGATAGACGGACTTGTATCGAATCTTTTTGTATCCACACTGGAAGAACTGGAGAAGCTGGATGTTTCGGCATCGGATACGGAAAGCAGCTTTCTGGAAAAGATTTTCAGGGATGCGGATTACAACAGGCACATCAGGAAACTGGATATACCCGAATGCATAATACTTTGTGACACGCTCAGAATAGAACAGGTTATAAACAATATAATATTTAATTCTTATAAATATGCGAATACGGATATTTTCGTAGAAGGGATCACGGAAGGAGATTCCCTTAAGGTAAGCATAACCGACAGGGGCGGCGGAGTTCCTGTGGAAGAACTTAATCTGATAACCCAGCAGTATAAGCGAGGCTCCAATTCGGAAGGCAAGCAGGGCGCAGGTCTGGGACTGTTCATCTCCAGGGAACTTATGGAGAATATGCAGGGAAGCCTGGAAGTGGCCAATGCTGACGGAGGACTCAAGGTCAGCCTCAGTTTTAAACTGGCATAATACAAGGATAACGATAGTTATAAAATTAATCTAAAATTAATGTTAGCCTAAAGATACTTAAAGTTTACTTTGTTATTATCCTCACATAGTCTGACAGGTGCGGCTTAATGAAGAAGCCGGACCGAAAATAAAATATGCGAGGAGAAGAAAAATGAGTAAAGTAAAGTTTGGCAACATGAAGAAATGTATGGTACTCCTAATGACAGCAGTTCTGCTTGTCGTAGGAGTACTTGGTGGTTTTGGAGAAAATAAGGTTTTTGCAGCCTATAAAACTCCTAAACTTGTGGTAACGGGTGCTGATATCGCAGGCGGCGACGTAAAGGCCGGCGATACATTCAGCATGACAATTCATCTTAAGAACGAATCCAAGAACAAGCTCGGAAACATCAGTCTTAAGCTTTCAAGCGAAGACAATGATATCATCACAGCATCAGGTTCGGACACAATCTACATCGACACCATCGCAAAGGAAGAAGAGATGGATGTGACCGTAGAGCTTAAGACAAGAGGAAATCTTGAACAGAAGAATTATTCGGTAAAGATTGATTACACATACGAAGACAACAACTGGAACTCTTATACCGAGTCAGCAACAGTTACAGTACCTGTAGTTCAGGACTGCCGTGCTTCAATCTCAGAAAAGAGACTTACAAAGAATACGGTTGAAGTAAACGGAAAGACAAGCCTTTCATTTAAGATTAACAACACAGGTAAGGGAAGTATCTACAACGTTACTTCAGAGATTACAGGTGACACTATTACAGACATTTCAACATACACAGGTGCGATCGCAGTCGGAGAAAGCGGCACGGTTGACCTTTCCATCAATACCGAAAAAACAGGTAATGACAAGATCCATGTAAAAGTTACATACGAAGATGCAGAGGGTAAGACAGGTACGGTTACAGATGAGTTTGACTTTGAAGTAACAGAGCCTATCGTAGAAGCAGCAGCAATCGAAGAGCCGGCATCAGCAGGAAATCAGACAAAGCTTATCGGAATAGGTGCGGCAGCTCTTATCGTGCTGATCATAATCGTAAGCGTTATCAAGAGAATCAGAAATAAGAAGTATGAATAAATAAGAAGATCAAGGACAGATAAATGGAAGATAAGAAGATAATCATACAAACGGATAAGCTTTGTAAGTCTTTCTCGGTAGGCGGAGTTCAGCACCATATCATCAAGAATATGGATCTGAATATTTATGACGGAGACTTTACGGTGATCATGGGTTCATCGGGAGCCGGCAAGTCTACGCTTATGTACGCTCTTTCGGGAATGGACAAAGCCAATCTCGGAAAGATAGATTTCTGTGATAAGAATATAACAAAGTTTAACAGCGACCAGCTGGCTATATTCAGAAGAAGACATTGCGGTTTCGTATTCCAGCAGATTCACCTGATCGGAACTATGAGTATACTTGATAATGTTCTGGCTGCGGGACTGCTCACGGGACAGAATAAGAGACAGCTTGCAGCAAATGCAAAGGAACTTCTTCAGAGAGTAGGAATCGAGAAGAAACTCTGGAACAAGTTCCCGAATCAGCTGTCGGGTGGTGAAGCCCAGCGTGTGGGAATCGTCAGAGCTCTGATCAATAAGCCGGATATGGTATTTGCCGATGAGCCGACGGGGGCTCTTAACAGCTCCAGCAGTACGGCTGTACTGGATGTCCTGACCGAGTTCAATCGTGAAGGACAGTCTATCGTAATGGTTACACATGACATGAAGTCCGCACGCCGCGGCAGCAGAATAATATACTTAAAGGACGGAACTATCTGCGGCGAGTGTAACCTGGGAAAATATGAAACAGGAGATTCGGAACGTCACGAGAAGTTACGTGCCTTCCTTGGCGAGATGGGATGGTAAAGAATGTTATCAAAATTAATTAAATCCAATTTAAAGAATGACTTCTCCCATATGATCACATTTTTCCTGATCATGGTACTGTCTGTACTGATGTTCCATACGGGTCTCATGATATTTACGGGTTACAGCACGGTGCACAGGGAAAAACTCGAAAAGTATAACTGGTCTGATCTTATGGTCCTCAGTGCTTTGGCGCCCGAGGATAAGGAGAAGGTTGAAGAGATAATAGCCACAGCGGATTATGTGGAGTCATATGAAAAGTATTATCCGGTCAGCAAGACCTTTACAATTGAGAGAGGCGATGCCGCAGAAGGCGACTCAAAGAATGCATATGATCTGTCTTCTCAGCTCCTTTATGTTCTTCCTTATGATGAATGGGGAGAGATAGAGATACCTCATTTTACGGAGTTATCGGATGAGGAGTTCGATAATCCGATATACATTTCAATATATATAAATACCAATATATTTCATGCCAAAATCGGTGACAGTATAGACCTTAAGGTAGATGATAAGTACTATACCTTTCAGGTTGCCGGATTTTTCGAGGGTATTCTTTCGAACGGTGTAGGTATTACCTATGTTAAGCCGGAACTCTATGACGAGTGGAAGGCGGAAAAAGAGCAGAAGCAGATGAAGGCACTGGAGAGTAAGGGTGAAGATGCGGAGGAACCGCAGTATACTCTGACTCTTTTCTATACCAAGATCACTCCGGGAATGAACTCTACGGAAGCTGCGGGACTTCTTACCCGTTCCATAGAAGAACACAATGTTCTGGCAGTCGGTCAGGGCGTGGATGAGTTTATAGGCATGCTTTCCATGATGCAGAATATGATCGCTGCAATACTTCTGGCATTTGCGCTGGTGGTGGCTATCATATCCATGATCATCATTTACTTCAGAATAACGAACAGCATCGAGCAGAATATAGTCAATATCGGTGCACTTAAGGCGCTGGGGTATACATCGGGCCAGATCAGAAAGGCGATGGTTCTGGAATTTGCCCTTACTTCATCGATAGCACTTGCGGCGGGAGTCGGATTATCATATCTGATCCTTCCGACATTTGAAAATATGATGAGAAGCTCAAGTGCGGTAGTATGGGAGATTACATTTAACCCGATCATATTTATCATTACAGCGATACTTATTGTCGGAACGGTTATAGTTGTATCAACAATAAGTACAAAGAATATCAAGAAGCTGGATCCTGTTATAGCACTGAGATTCGGAATAAACGATCACTCCTTTAAGAAGAATCGTGCACCGATCGAGAAGACACCGGGACCTCTTACATGGGTTATGGCACTTAAGTCTCTTATCGGAAATACAAAGCAGAATATCATACTGTTTGTAGTTACTTTTTCCATCGGAGCGGTAACGACATTCTCAACATTTCTTGCATACAACTGTGTATACGATCCGATGCATCTTTACAGAATGCTTAAGCTGGAAGCAAGTGACGTGGAGCTTTACATGAGCAAAGAGAATCTTGATGATTTCAAGGATCTTCAGTCTCTTCCGGAAGTTGACGAGATATGGTGGACAGACAGCTTTAACGCTAATGTAGAGGGATATTCCGTATACGCAACGGTAACGGATGACTGGAACGATATTCCTGACGTAAATATTCTCGAAGGCAGATGCCCGATATATGATAATGAGATCGCAATCGGCGGTATGCTGGCGGATATCCTTCAGGTAAAGATCGGTGATGAAGTAACGGTAGCAAACGGAAAAATTGAGAAAAGGTACATCATCACAGGTCTCGAACAGAGTACCGATCAGATGGGTAAAGATATTACCATGACCACTGACGGTGCCAGACATCTGGGATACAATGTGCAGAGAAGCAAATACAGCATAAATGTAAAGGATCATGAACTGGGCAATACGCAGAGTGTTGTCAGAAAATCCGAGGATATGTTCGGAAACAGAATGACCAGATACTTAAATATAGTTGAGGCTCTTAAGAGCGGAAACGAACAGACTATTATCATAGCGGCCGGAATGGTTCTTATGATGGTACTTATATCCGTACTTGTCATAGTGCTTTCCATGAATCTTCTTGTAAAGACACTTATCATCAAGAAGCAGAAGGAAATAGGAATTAAGAAGGCTTTGGGATTTTCAAGCAACCAGCTCAGAACGGAGCTTGTATTGTCGATGCTTCCTCAGATTGCAATCGGATCGGCTGCAGGATCGGTTCTCGGACTTATAGGTTCCAATCCGACACTCGCATCCATGCTTTCGGTAGTCGGAATCTTAAAATCAAACATGGATGTATACTCCTGGATGGGTGTCGTAGCGGTTATGTTTGCGGTAGTAGTATCCTTCGCGATCATCTGGATAATTTCCGGAAGGATCAAGAAAATTTCGGCATATTCACTCATTACAGAGTAGTATGCACAGGGGGAAAATCGTGATTTAAGATGATTGTATTTAAATTGCGATATGTAGTAAAATAGGCGTAAGTGCGGATTTTGAAGGCCGTGCTTACGCTTATTTTTTAGTTTTTACAGGGGGGAACAGCGATGGTTCAATGTCCGAATTGCGGCGGCGTTCTCAAGTTTGATATTGCATCGCAACAGATGAAGTGCGCTTCATGTGCTTCTCTTTTCAATCCGTATGCCTTCGGCATGAACGGGGCGGAAGAAAGCACCGAATACGATGTAACCGTATTCAGATGCCCGCAGTGTGGTGGGGAGATCACATCCACCGATGAAACAGCTGCGGGTTTTTGCAGTTACTGCGGCTCGCCGAATGTGTTGGAAAGCAGAGTATCCAGAGAGAAAAAGCCCGAGTTTATCATACCGTTTAAAAAGACTAAGAAGGAATGCGAAAACGCTTTCGAGAAGTTTATTAAAAAGTCGGTTTTTGCACCTAAGGAATACAGACAGGCGGGCAAGGCAGACTCCTTCAGAGGAATATATATGCCTTACTGGATGTATGATATGTCCCAGAAGGGACCGATAAACATACCGACTTCGAAATCTCACAGAAGCGGTGACTATGTGATCACAGATCATTACCGTCTGTCGGGAGGTCTGGACGTGTCTTATCAAGGCGTATCCTATGATGCATCCTCATCTTTTGCGGATGATATCAGTACACAGATAGCACCGTATGAAGTAAAGGATGTAGTTAATTTCAGTCCGTCTTTCCTGTCGGGCTTTTATGCGGATACGGCGGATGTTGCGTCCGGCGTTTATGAGGATGCTGCCAGAGATATAGCGAAGGAAAGTACATATAATTACCTCAGAAACAAGAGTCCTATGTCGGGACAGCATTTCGATGAATCGAAAGGTCAGGTAAAGAACAAGATACGTACCAATATAGATGCTACGCACTCGGCTATGTTTCCTGTATGGTTCATGTCATACAGAAACAAGGGAAGAGTGGCTTATGCAACGGTAAACGGACAGACAGGTAAGGTAAAAGCAGATGTGCCTATAAGCGCGGGAAAATGCTTTGCCCTTGCGGCGGCTCTTGCCGTGGGACTCTTCTTTGTCCTGAACATGTTCGTATCTCTTACACCGGATATCCTTGCGGTAGTAGTAGGAGTGATTGCTCTTTTCAGTACGCTTATGTACAGCTCGGAGATGAAGAAGATAGTTTCGAAGGAAAACTACGACGACGATCAGGGTATGCTTTCCAAGATAGAGGAAAAGAGAAGAGCCAGGATCGCAGCTCAGAACGGTGTTGCGGACGAAAGAGAAAAACTCAAAGATGCCTATCAGAGGGATAGTAAAGCAAAGAAACAGGAGAAGAAAGAAAAAACAAAAGCATCGGTTTTTATAATGGTGATAATGGCATTGATAGTTGCTCCGTGGGTGCTGACTGTTGCATTCGGGGCTGTTATGGTAGCGCTTGATTCGCCTATGATGCTGGGGGTCATCCCGGCGGTACTTTCTTTGCTTGCTTTCTTCAGTGTAATGAAGGCTCATAAGAATATTAAGATCATGAAGGCTCCTAAGAAGTTCCCGGCATCGGTATTTTCACTGATAAGTCTGGCAATCATAACCATCGTGAATTTCTGGGATCCGCCTAGTGATTATATATACTACGGGGCTGTGATCGCAGCCATGGTCGGAATTATCTGTAATATCGCGGATATGATCATGTCATATAACTATCTGGCCATGAGACCGTTACCTCAGTTTGATATGTACAAGGGAGGTGATGATCGTGGCTTCTAGAAAGAGAATTTATTCCATAGGGATTGCATTTATCCTGGCTGTTCTGGTGGTGTTCATCGGCTTCGGTATGACAGCGAAGGTTTATGCGGATTCCGAATACGATTATGAAAATCCGGATACGGGATACAAGGCTGTTATCATTGATGAATCGGATATCCTCGACGATGCGGAAGAACGCGATGTTGTTGAGCATATGAAGGATATCACCGAGTACGGAAATGCGGTCTTCTTTATTACCGAAGAAGATAACGGTGATACAAAAGAAGCCTGTATCGGAAAATACGAAGACCTGTTCGACAACGAGAACGGTGTCTGCTTTATGATTGATAATTACAACTATAACGTCTATCTCAGGCATGCCGGAGAGTTCGGTTACTGGGTTAAGGAGGGAACAGCTCAGAACATAACCGACGAAGTAGTGGATTATTGTTCCGATGAGCAGTATGCGGTAGCTGCTATGCTTGCATTTGACTCATACAGCGAGGCTCTTTATGAGAGCGACAGGCAGTATCAATATGTGGCCACAACCGAAGAAGCGACCGGCTCGGATGTGGTAACGGATTCAACTGATGCATCGGACTGGCCGTCAAAGAAGAATTCCGAAACAGGATATGAGGCACTTATCATAGATGATAGCGACCTTCTTTCGGATTCGGAAGAGGCGAGTCTTTTTGAAGATATGATGCCGATCACCGAGTACGGAAATGTAGTATTCTATTCATCCGATTCCAATACAGGTGATCCGGAAACAGCGGGAAAGAATAAGTATAATTCAATCTACGGAGATAATACCGTTAACGGTGTTCTGTTCTTCGTTGATATGAATAAGAGACAGCTGGTTCTCTATAATTCGGGAAATGATATAACCCCGTATATTACCGGCTCGAAGTCAGACTCCATAATGGATAACGTTTACAGAGATGCGTCAAAGGGCGATTACTACAGCTGTGCCGCAGAGGTTTACAGAGAAGTGCATGCACTTCTTCGCGGCGGACATATCAGCGAACCTATGAGACTTACCTGTAACGCATTTCTTGCGATCATATTCAGTCTGCTTCTGGCATACGGAATAGTCAGGAGATTCTCGGTGGTTTCGGGACCATCCGAAAGAGAACTTCTTGCAGCTATCATTTCAAATCAGCAGCTGCTCGGTTACAATAAACAGTTTGTACGTCAGACAAGAGTTTACGACCCACCAAGTTCATCTTCCTCCGGCGGAGGAGGCGGCGGTGGTGGAGGAGGCGGCGGTGGCGGCTCCTCATCAAGCGGAAGCCATGGATTCTAACAGGAGATTTACTTAAATGATTAAAGGCACAAATCCGATCTTAAAAACAGACTGCCCTGATCCTGATGTGATCAGGGTAGGTGACACATATTACATGGTTACGACAACCATGCATTTCATGCCGGGATGTGA
>CACZHN010000098.1 GCA_902780985.1 uncultured Lachnospiraceae bacterium
CGTCCTGTAGCAGGTCAGATAGAAGATCTTTTCAATGAAATACAGAAAGAGACTGCGCAGGGACATAAGGTGCTGGTAACAACCCTCACCAAGCGAATGGCGGAGGAACTGACAGACTACCTCAGAGGACTGGATGTAAAGGTTAAGTATCTTCACTCGGATATAGATACCATGGAGCGTATGGAGATAGTAAGAGACCTGAGACTGGGCGTCTTTGACGTGCTGGTGGGAATCAATCTCCTGAGAGAAGGTCTCGATATTCCGGAAATCACTCTGGTAGCTATTCTCGATGCGGATAAGGAAGGATTCCTTCGTTCGGAAACATCCCTTATCCAGACCATCGGCCGTGCTGCGAGAAATGTTGACGGCCATGTTATCATGTATGCTGACAGCATCACGGATTCCATGCGTCACGCCATAGACGAGACCAACAGAAGACGTGAGATCCAGCAGAAGTACAATGACGAAAACGGCATAACGCCGCAGACCATACAGAAGGCGGTAAGAGAACTTATCTCCACAAGCATCGAGAAGGAAGAGGGAAGAGCTTCCATGAAGGATCGTGTGGGTAAGGACCCTGACTTTATGAACAAGAAGGAACTGGGCAAGGAAATCGATCGTCTCACAAAAAAGATGAATCAGGCAGCAACCGAACTCAACTTCGAGCTGGCGGCTATGCTGCGTGACGAGCTTTTCGAATTGAAAGTTAAACTCAGAGATTACGATAAATAGATAAACAGGAAATAAAAAATGGCAGAATTAAAATACATTACCATAACAGGCGCCCGCGAGCATAACCTGAAGAATGTCAACCTGAAGCTTCCGAGGAATAAGTTCCTTGTGTTTACAGGTCTGTCGGGATCGGGAAAATCATCGCTGGCATTTGATACGATCTACGCCGAGGGACAGAGAAGATACATCGAGTCTCTTTCTTCCTATGCCAGAATGTTTCTGGGACAGGCAGATAAGCCGGACGTAGATAAGATAGAGGGTATGTCCCCGGCTATATCCATAGATCAGAAGTCCACCAACAGGAATCCTCGTTCCACTGTCGGAACGGTTACCGAGATATACGATTACCTGAGACTTCTCTATGCGAGAATAGGTGTTCCACACTGTCCTAAGTGCGGCAGACCGATCGAGAGACAGACTGTGGATCAGATAGTTGATTCCGTTATGACACTTCCGGAAAGGACCAAGTTCCAGATCCTTGCCCCTGTTGTAAAGGGACAAAAGGGTCGCCATGAGAAGCTTCTGGAAAGAGCCAAGAAGAACGGATATGTAAGAGTTATCGTGGATGGAGCCATGTATACTCTTGATGAAGAGATAAAGCTTGATAAGAACATCAAGCATACTATAGATATCGTAGTAGACCGACTGGTGATGAAGGATGGCATAGAGTCCAGACTTGCGGAGTCTCTCGAGACAGCCCTTCATCAGGCGGAAGGAACCGTAAAGGTTGAAGTTATCGACGGCGAGTCAAAGACTTATTCCGACAGCTTCTCCTGTCCGGACTGCGATATTTCCATAGATGAGATAGAACCTCGAAGCTTCTCCTTCAATAATCCTTTCGGTGCCTGCCCTGTATGTACGGGTATCGGATTTAAGAGAGAACTGGATGTGGATCTCATGATCCCGGATAAGACCAGATCTCTGAATGAAGGTGCCATTGCTGTTATGGGATGGATGAGCAGCGGTGATACCAAGAGCTTCGGCCATGCGGTGCTGGCGGCACTTGCCGAAGAGTACGGCTTTTCACTGGATACGCCTTTCAAGGATCTTCCGGAGAAGGCTAAAGACGTAATACTTAACGGAACCAAGGGTAAGAGTATAACCATTCATTATCAGAGTACCCGTTCCAGAAGAAATGTATTCCGTCATCCTTTCGAAGGCCTCATCGCTAACGTTCAGGAAAGATATAAGTATTCGGGCTCCGAGGATGCAAAGAGCGAGTACGAGTCTTACATGACATTTACTCCGTGCGAGGCCTGCGGCGGTAAGAGACTTAAGCCGTCTTCGCTGGCAGTTACCATCGGAGATAAGAATATATATGACGTAACGGAAATGCCTGTGGATCAGATGTCCGAGTACATCAACTCACTGGAACTTACCGAGAGACAGCAGATCATTGGTAAGGACATCCTCAAGGAGATCAAGGCAAGACTCAGCTTCATGATAGATGTAGGACTGAGTTATCTTACTCTGAGCCGTGCCACATCATCACTTTCGGGAGGCGAGGCACAGCGTATCAGACTGGCAACCCAGATAGGATCCGGACTTGTAGGCGTTACGTACATTCTGGATGAGCCGTCCATCGGACTTCATCAGAGAGATAACGACAAACTGATAGCATCCCTTAAGAGACTTCAGTCTCTGGGTAATACACTTATCGTGGTTGAGCATGATGAAGAGACCATGCGTGCTGCGGATATGGTTATAGATATCGGACCGGGAGCGGGAGTCCACGGTGGTGAAGTTGTGGCACAGGGAACAGCTGCGGAGCTTATGAAATGCAAGCGTTCCATCACGGGAAAGTACCTTTCGGGAGAACTTACCATACCTGTTCCTGAGACCAGAAGAGAGCCTAACGGCTGGATAACCATCAAGGGAGCAAGAGAGAATAACCTGAAGAATATCGACGTAAAGATCCCAAGAGGAGTATTCACTGTCGTAACCGGAGTTTCGGGTTCGGGAAAGAGTTCCCTAGTAAATGAAGTCCTGAAGAAGAGACTTCTGAGAGACCTGAACCGTGCACGTATCAAACCGGGCAAGCATGACGATATAGAGAATTACCGTGACCTGGATAAGGTCATAGATATAGACCAGTCACCGATAGGACGTTCGCCGAGATCCAATCCGGCAACCTATACGGGAGTATTCGATCAGATAAGAGGACTCTTTGCGGAGACAAGAGATGCCAAGACCATGGGCTACACAAAGGGACGTTTTTCATTTAACGTTTCCGGCGGACGATGCGAAGCCTGCAAGGGTGACGGTATCATAAAGATCGAGATGCATTTCCTTCCGGATATCTATGTTCCTTGCGAAGTCTGCGGTGGAAAGAGATATAACAGAGAAACTCTGGATGTTAAGTACAAGGGCAAGAGCATATACGACGTACTGGATATGACGGTAGACGAAGCCTGCGAGTTCTTCGAGAATGTACCGTCGATACTGAGAAAGATCGCGACCCTTCGCGACGTAGGTCTGGGATATATCAAGCTGGGACAGCCGTCCACAACTCTTTCGGGTGGTGAGGCACAGCGTATCAAGCTTGCCAGCGAGCTTTCGAGACGTAGTACCGGTAATACAATTTACATTCTGGATGAGCCGACTACGGGATTGCATTTCGACGATGTTAAAAAGCTGCTTCAGATCCTTCAGAAATTTGCTGACGGAGGCAACACGGTTGTTGTCATCGAGCACAACATGGATGTGATTAAGCAGGCTGATTATATCATCGATATGGGACCTGAAGGAGGTATCGGAGGAGGTACTGTAGTAACTCAGGGAACACCTGAGGATGTAGCAAAATGCCGAAAATCCTATACCGGAAAGTACCTAAAAAAGTACATTTAACGAATGTTCACAAATTGTTCAAAAAGCATCGCAATAAATGTGAAATAAATAGCAATAAATTGAAAGCACTTTAAAACGGATAGTGTTAAGATGACCCCGTTTTGAAGTGCTTTTTTGATTTCGGAACATCACACACACACTATTTAAATTTGTAACGCATACACTATTAATCTATTAACCTTTATAATTGAATAACGGAGAGAATCATGAACATCACTATGAAAGCCATCGAGCTTTTTGTTTTTTGGTATCCGGCAATCATGTCTGCCATGTGGATAGCGGGAGGCATTATTTTCTATGCATGTAATGAAAGGAAGAAGGCCCTGCCGCTTTACGAAACGCCTTTCGTTTCGGTACTTGTTCCATGTTATAACGAAGAAGATACAATTGAAAATACATTGAAGCAGCTTTCTGCTCTGGAATATCCGGACTATGAGATCATAGTCATAAATGACGGATCTTCCGACAGAACTTCTGAGATAGTAAGGAGTATAGCCGATAAGTATCCTCGTATGAGATTCATCGATCTCAAGGAGAACTGCGGAAAGGCCAACGCTCTTTATCTGGGTCTTATAGCCGCTAAGGGTGAGATACTTATGGGAGTCGATTCCGATTCTTATATCATGCCTGACGCGCTCAACTATATGGTTCCGCATTTCACCAACAGATTCAACGGTGAGAGAGTCGGAGCGGTTACGGGTAATCCGAGAGTCCGCAACAGAAGTTCGCTTCTGGCTAAGATCCAGCTTTGCGAATACGCAAGCATCATAAGCCTGATAAAGAGAACCCAAAGAATCTGGGGCAAGGTCATGACCGTATCCGGAGTTGTGGTAGCTTTCAGAAAGAGAGCTCTTATGGATGCGGAGCTTTGGGACCGCGATATGATCACCGAGGATATCGGTGTAACCTGGAAGCTTGAGAAAAAGTTCTGGGATGTAAGATACGAGCCGAGAGCACTCTGCATGATGCTGGTTCCGGAAACAGTGAAGGGACTTGCAAAGCAGCGTGGAAGATGGGCTTCCGGCGGTATGGAAATTCTTCGAAGACATTTCAACATATTCAAAACCTGGAAGGAAAGAAGACTCGTTCCGGTATACATGGAGCAGATATGCTCGATCCTGTGGTCGCTCTGCTGGCTTCTTATGCTTATCATCATTCTGTTTCACCTTTTTACAGACCACACATATATACAGCTTCCTTATCTTTGGAAGAGCCTGTTCCTGTCGTCAATCTGTCTGCTGCAGTTTTTCGTAGCAATGGTATTGGACAAGAAGTATGACCCGAAACTCCTGAGACACAGTATAGTAGCGATATGGTACCCGTTCGTATATTGGTACATAAATGCGATTATAGTTATAAAGGCACTGCCTACGCTTTTTAAGAAGAATAACAAACTTGCCACCTGGCACAGCCCCGACAGAGGTATTCAGTAAAGAGGTTACAAAAAAGAGGAAATCTTATGTTTAATCAAAACAACGGAAATGATTCTCTCCCTCAGAAGGCCTACTATGATATTAACGAACATTTGATTGTGGGAAAGCAGAAAAAATGGAAGAAGGTTATTGAGTGGTTTTTCACCATTCTCGGATGGCTGATCATGTTTTCGTATATCAGTTATGTGATCTACGGAAATATGGCCGTAAAGCACGGATGGAAGCTCTTTGAGTTTACCATCTACAACAGAGCTATGCTGGAAGAAGTAAATAAGTATTATGTGATCCTTTTCGTAGTACTGATGGCGGGATTTGTGGTATTTACTCTCTGGAAGATCTATAACCGTCACAAGTTCGGAAAATATCACAGAAGAGAGTTCAGACCTAAGGTTTCCAAAGAGGAACTGATGGAACGCTTTCAGCTGGATGCCGAGACTATAGAGCGTTTTCAGAATGATAAGATCATAACACTGGAACGCAACATTATTCCCGAGGAATTGGGAAGAGGCAAGGAAACACGTGGTTGATTGTGAACGTGTTTGACTGTATAATTCACATTAAGTCAGAGGAGGCTAAACAGTGGTATATACAGTTACATTTAACCCGTCACTGGATTACATAGTTACGGTTAATAAATTTAAATTGGGAATGACGAACCGGACCGCGTCGGAGCTTATGCTGCCGGGCGGAAAAGGTCTTAATGTATCCACGGTACTGTCCAATCTGGGAGTGGACAATACCGCGGTTTACTATTCTTCGGGCTGTATCGGCGATGAGATCACGAGAAGGCTTCAGGAGACAGGCGTAAATGCCGACGAGATAAAACTCGCTTCGGGATGTTCGAGAATAAATGTAAAGCTTAGCTCCATTGAAGGAACGGAAATAAACGGAGCGGGCCCCGATATATCAAAAGAGGATCTGGATACCCTATTCGAAAAGCTGGATAAAATTCAGGAAGGCGACTATCTGGTACTTGCCGGAAGCATACCGCCGTCCATTCCGGATTCCATTTACAGCGACATCATGCAGAGACTTGAGGGAAGAGGCGTAAGGATCGTTGTTGATGCAACGAAGGATCTGCTTTTAAATGTATTGCAGTATCATCCTTTCCTTATAAAACCGAATAACGACGAGCTGGGAGATCTTTTCGGTGTAAGGCTGACTTCCAGAGAAGGCGTTGTACCGTTTGCTCAGAAGCTTCTGGAGCAGGGCGCGCAGAATGTTCTCGTATCTCTGGCAGGAGACGGAGCGGTACTCGTAAGTTCAAACGGTGAAGTCATCATGAGCGAAGCACCTAAGGGTAAACTGGTGAACGGCGTCGGAGCCGGCGACTCCATGGTTGCGGGATTTCTGGCAGGCTACATGGAAAGCAAAGACCTGAACCACGCATTTAAGATGGGACTCTGTGCCGGATCGGCAAGTGCATATTCGGATCACCTTGCCAGGAAGGAAGAGATAGAAGCACTGTATAAGACCCTTTAGTTCGGAGGATATCCTTATGCTGACCGAAGAGCGAAAAAACGAAATTCTGAATATAGTAAATGAGCGAAAGAGCATCACGGTACAGGAACTGAGGGACATCATGAATGTTTCCGAGTCCACTGTCAGAAGAGATATCACTGCACTTGGTAAAGAAGGAAAACTGATAAAAGTTTTCGGCGGAGCTGTGGCGCTGGATGATCCTGCTGCCCGTACGGATATCACTGTGCTCATGAAAGAATCCATTAACAGAGCCGAGAAGCTTACCATAGCAAGATATGCGGCGGCTCTTATCAGGCCGGGAGACTGTGTCTACCTGGATGCGGGTTCCACTACGGAATATATGATCGGATTCATAACAGAGAAGAATGCCACTTATGTGACAAACTCCGTATCCCATGCGCAGAATCTGATGAGTAAGGGACTGAAGACGCTTCTTGTGGGCGGAGAGCTGAAAGAAGATCTGAATGTGGTGATCGGTGCGGATGCGGTGCTTCATATCCAGAAGTATCATTTCTCCAAGGGCTTCTTCGGAACCGAGGGTGTGGATTTCAGAATGGGATTCACCGCGGCGGACGTGAGAGAGGCTCTGATAAAGAGAGTTGCGATCCAGAACACGGAATCCGGTGAGCGTTATGTGCTGGCGGATCACGAGAAGTTCGGACAGACCAGTACGGTTTCTTTCTCGGATTTCATGGGAACTATAGTTCTTACCGATAAGTATCCGGGAGAGTCTTACAGTAAGAAGATGGACATAAAGGTTGTGCAGTAATGAGGTTAAATGTATATCTTGCCAAGATCAATAAAGAGGATATGACCGCAAGAGAAGATGAGCTTGTGGGAAAAGTTTCTTCTTGGAGAAGAGAGAAAATCCTCAAGATGAAGAATCCATCGGTAAGAGCGGAATCTCTCGCGGCGGGAATGGTACTCAGATATGCATTGGAGCATGAACTTGCCGAAAAGTTGAATACGGAAGTAACCTTTGAATATGATATAGAAGAAGGCGTTCAGGGTAAGCCTTTCATAAAGGAACTGAGATGCTTTGATAAAAGCAGCGGTGAGGCGTTGGATGCACCTGCTCTGGAATTCAACATTTCCCATTCGGGGAAATATGTTGCAGCGGTTGCAGGTAAAGGACCGCTGGGGCTGGATGTTGAGACTAAGAGTGATAAGGACCTGAAGGTCACGAAAAGAATGTTTTCGGAACCTGAGAAGGAAAGAGTTATCGGAGCCAAAGACCCGGACAGTGAATTCAGAACTGTTTGGACAGAGAAGGAAGCATATCTTAAGTGTACCGGAGAAGGAATATCCGTTTCGCTGAAAAGCTTTTACAAAAACGAAGATACGGCCGAGGTTATGAGAGATAATTCGGGAGAATTCGCGGGCACGGGATACTATGTATATACCGTAAAACCGGGAGAAGATACCCTTAGTTTGGCAGTTTGTTCAAAAGATAAAAATATTACACTTGACATTATTAATGTAATTGACTTATAATAAGTCGCGTTGTAAGAAATCCGTTACGGATTTATATGCGTTCTTAGCTCAGCTGGATAGAGCGTCTGGCTACGGACCAGAAGGTCGGGGGTTCGAATCCTCTAGGACGCACAATAGTGAAATGTGTCGAAATTCAAATACGAATTTCGACACATTTTTTTTTGATTTTCTGTGGATATTAAAAATTCAAAGTACTATAATTGAGAAGGTTGTTCAATTTTTCAAGAAAGAAAATGTGAAACATGTGGGATATATAGACCACCGCGTTCATCCCATTGTCATTTTTGTGATAATTGTGTTCAAGATTTTGATCATCATTGTTTTTATATTAGTAACTGCGTTGGAAAAAGAAATCACAAATATTTTTATTTATTTCTTTTATTTGGCTCATTAGGCTCAATATATATATTATTTTTTAATTCAATATTAGTGCTATATGTTTTCTTAATAAATCCTAAAGGAATATGGAAATTAATTTATTCCCATGATAAAACTATTTTATTAATGAGTTTAGTCCTGATTACTTTAAGTATGGTATATTTATGTATAGGATGTATGAATTTTTATATATTATTTATTCCTTCTGGAATAAGTTTTATTTTATTTAGTTATGCTTTTTATAAAAATAAACCTGATAATTTCGAAAAATTTAGAAATCCTTGGAGTATTCTGGTTTTTGGTGCTATTTTATTT
>CACZHN010000099.1 GCA_902780985.1 uncultured Lachnospiraceae bacterium
GGTCTTAAAATCACTTGAAGATGAACTGGGTAAAAAACTGTTTACCCGTCACAGTTTCTCCATCAAACTTACCGATGAGGGTATGCTTCTGCGTGACCGAGCAGAAGATCTTGTAGCAATGGCAGATAAAATTGAACAGGAATTCATCTCCCTAGATGACATCACAGGCGGAGACATCTATTTCGGTCTGGCAGAATCCTATCAGATCAGTCTGCTTGCCCGTGAAATAAAGAAATTAAAGGATCGATATCCGAACTTTACCTATCATGTAACCAGCGGCGATACTGAACAGGTTACGGAAAAGCTCGACAAAGGTCTTCTGGATTTTGGAGTAATATGTGAGACACCAAACACGGACAAATACGAATATCTTGTCTTCCCTGACTCCGATCTCTGGGGTGCAGTCATGTTAAAAACCCATCCATTGGCAAAGAAAAAGAGCATTAAAGCAACTGACCTTATTGGGCAGCCTCTTTACTGCTCTGAACAAAGCTGGAATATTGAAATACCAGAATGGGCTGGAGAACACTATCCCAAACTCCATCTGGAAGGCTCTTTCCGGCTTTCTTATAATGCCTCTATGTTTGCAAAAGAAGGTCTCGGCATTCTCCTTACTTTTGAACATCTCATCAACTGTTCCGAAGAAAGCGATCTTGCATTCAGACCTCTGTCTCCGAAACAGAAAACCAAACTGTATCTGATATGGAACAAGTATCAAACCTTCACACCGATTGCAGAGAAATTCCTCGCACAAGTACGGGATTCGTTTTATCTTCCAATATAATTCACCTAGAAAACGCATAGCAGGCGGTATCCGTCTGCGCTCATATCCCAGCTCACGCCCTCGGATGTTACCGTATATGCGGGGTTAAGTCCGGCAGCCTCACTCTTTGCATTGGCGAAGTTTACGGCATCCAGCCAGGAAATGTTTTTGCTGAGGTGTCAGATTGTTGTATATCTGAATTATCAGTTGTTGAAGCATCTGCAACTGCCTCTTCAGGGGAAGAATTTATTGCCTCTGTATCATAGCCGCTCCATTCCATAACCCCGGATTTATCTCCGGATGTGCCGCCCAATATCATATTGATCATAAGCCCGATGATAATTGCGGCCATAATAAATATCACCGGAAGCAGTGGATTCTTTTTCTCCTCATTTTTCATCTGGGAATTCCTGCATATTACTGCGACCTGTGTACCGATATAAACCCAGAATGTAAGCATGAGAATATTCTCAAGGAACACGAGGATCCCTGCTTTCTCATAATCAAGGAAAGCAAAAGGAACACGGAAAAACAGATAACCGGGCATTCCGTTCTTAATGAACAAAAACAGTCCGATACCTGATAAAAGGCAGAACAAAAGCGATATGACCATTCTCACCTTGTCCGCTAATTTTAGCTTCGCAAACATTACAGGGATATGCATTCCAAGATGCAATCCCATAAGTACAAAAGCCCAGTGAGACATAGACAGATGCATTCTTCTGGCAAAAGAAACCTTCGTCATGCCATACAGAAAAGGTACTACGTGACTGCTCATAGACATGCCGCAGAAAGCAGTCAGGACAAAAGATAAAAGAAGGGCTATGTTTACTACAGTCGTTGCTATTCTGTATGGGTTGTATTTTCCCTTAAAAATCGCACCATACCATTTTCGATTAAGAATCTGATGGATGATGACAAGCACAGTCATTCCTATCCCGATCCACTCGTGTAATGCTTCACCTGTCACCTGATATGCCATCAGACATAATAAGAGGACGGTCATACAGACATCCAATATTCTTTTTATCATTGTATTATGGTTTCCCTGCATGCATCCGCCCTCACTCTTTCTTTACTGTAAACCCTCTATCCAGGATTTAATCTCATCCTCCGATGCTCCGGCACCAAAACGCTTGCCCTCAAGCCATGTTCCACTTCCTGCATTATCCGCAAGATTCTGACCGCTTCTGCCTATTCCACTGCTGCTTGAAGTACAGAAAGGAATCATTGTAATGCCATCAAAGCTGTAGTTCTCCACAAACGTATCCATGATACGGGGTTCTTCTCCCCACCAGATCGGATACCCGATATAGATTGTTGTATATCCGTCCAGCGATACTGCATCACTTCCGATCTCAGGTCTAGCGGATGAATCATTCTGCTCCTTGGTTGAGCGGCTGTTTGAATCATTCCAGTTAAGATCAGCATCCGTGTACTCCTGTGCCGCCTTGATCTCATATGTATCTGCACCTGTGATACCTGCGATCTTTTCTGCAACACCCTTTGTGGTTCCGGTTGCAGAGAAATATACAACAAGAACACCACTGTTTTCCTCGGAGCCGTCTGTATTCTCAGTAGAAGTATCTTCCACAATTTCATCGTTTGTGTTTGAAGCGGCTTTGCTTGTCTCGACCTGCTGTGCTTCCTCTTCAGTATTGTCTGCAGCTTCAACTTGCTTAGAACTCTCAGCCTGTATAATCTGAGTTGTATCATTCGTCGCCTGACCCTCGTTATTCCCACATGCCGTAAGACCAATAGCTAATAAAAAAGCAGCAAGTACTGATATCTTTCTCTTCATTTTACGTCATCCCCTTACATCTTTCCGCCAAACACCGGGAAGAATCCATGCTCGCCGTAATCCTTGATATGCTCCGGATTTGCCGTCTTGGGAAGTACAATCATTCCAAGCTGGATATCGTAACGGATGCAGAGCTGTGGAACAACTACTCCATTTGATAATGTGATCGTATTATTGAACATCTTTCGCTTCCTCCTGTTATGATTTATGATAATTTGCCGTAGTCTTCGTCCGATACGGCTTCCAGCCATTCATTGCTCGTCTCTTCACCGGCAACCTCGATTGCAAGGTGCGAGAACCATGAGTCCGGTGCAGCTCCGTGCCAATGCTTTACTTCCGCAGGAATGTTAATCACCTTACCCGGAGTCATCTCCACAGCTTCTTTGCCCCATTCCTGATAATATCCTCTTCCACCGATGCAAATCAGCATCTGTCCACCACCGCTTTTTGCATGATGGATATGCCAGTTATTTCGGCATCCCGGTTCAAAAGTCACATTAAATACAGGTACCTGTTCCGTTGAAACAGGAGCAAGATAACTTTGTCCAACAAAGAACTCTCCATAAGGATTAGGATCTCCAATAGGGAAGCAAATAGTATTCTGGTATCTGTCCTTTTCTGTCAGTTCAGGTACTTCCTCATTCCATACTTCTTTAGCAAGACGGAATACCGCCCATCCTTTAGGCCATCCTACATACATGGTAGCATGGGTTATGATTGCAGCTATCTCTTCTTTGGTTACACCATGTGCTTTTGCATTCTGAAGGTGATATGAAAGCGATGAGTCTGTGATGCCTGATGCCATAAGTGAAACCACTGTAATAATGCATTTGGTTTTAACATCAATCGCTTCCTCATTCCACACTTCCCCAAAAAGTACATCATCATTCAAGTGCGCAAACATCGGAGCAAACTTACCAAGCTGATCTCTTCCTGCTGTCTGTACAATTTTCTCGCTCATTGCCTTTTACCTCACTTTCCAATTTTCTGGTCTCCGGTAGACCATACATGTTTCTTTGAAGCATCACTTCTCTTATTCTGTGCCATGACACCTGCAAGCGGATGAGGCACATATGGCTCTTCGAGGTACTTTAATTCATCATCCGTAAGTTTAATGTCCACAGCCTTTACTGCACCTTCTATATGATGCAGCTTGGTTGCTCCCACCACAGGTGATGTTACCTTAGTAAGGAGCCATGCCAAGGATACTTCTGTCATGGTTACACCATGTTTTTCTGCAAGCTCTGCCACGCGACCTATGATCACATCATCCTGCTCTTTAGTAGCATCGTATTTAAACTTAGCATAGGTATCTTGGGCAGCTCTCTTGGTATCGCCCTCACCCGGCTTTCTGGAAAGCCTTCCGCTTGCCAATGCACTGTAAGGAGTCAGTGCGATATTTTCCTCTTCACAATAAGGCACCATTTCACGCTCTTCTTCACGGAAGATCAGGTTATAATGTCCCTGGATCGAAACAAACTTTGCAAAACCTTCTTTTTCTGCCAGAGCATTAGCCTTTGCAATCTGCCATGCAAAACAGTTTGAAATGCCAATATACCTCGCCTTGCCTGCTCTCACTATACGATTTAAGCCATCTAAAATATCATATATATCTGTATTCCAATCCCACATGTGATAGATATACAGATCCACATAGTCCATTCCAAGATTTTGAAGGCTTGTGTTTATCATATTTTCTATATGCTGCTGGCCGGTAACTCCTTTTTCAATTTCTTCGGGTGTCCTTGGTAGAAATTTTGTTGCTACAACCACATCCTCGCGATTTGCAAAATCTCTAAGTGCTCGTCCTACATACTGCTCACTTGTTCCGCTCTGATAAGCGATTGCAGTATCATAGAAATTAACTCCAAGGTCAAGACCTCTCTTTATAATCTCTCTGGAATGCTCTTCGTCAATTGTCCAGCTGTGCTGTCCTCTCGTCGCATCGCCAAATCCCATACAGCCCATGCATATACGGGATACATTTAATTCTGAATTTCCAAGTTTTGTATATTTCATCGCCTGGCTCCTTTCCGTTTACAGTACTTCCTCAAGCCACTTCTTGATCACAGTTTCATCCGGGCGATTGATCTGTGTGCCCTTTTTCCACTCCACATTGCCCTTTACATTCTTATGGAGTTCTTCGTCACTTCTTCCTACACCGCTTCCTCCGGATGTGCAGAAAGGAATGACTGTCTTTCCACTGAAATCATAGCTTTCAAGGAAGGTCTCAATGATCCTCGGCGCCACTCCCCACCAGATAGGAAATCCAACAATCACCTTGTTGTAGGAATCCATGTCTGATACTGTCCCTGCAATCTCAGGTCTCGCAGAAGGGTCATTCATCTCAACACTGCTCCTGCTCTTTTTGTTCGTCCAGTTAAGATCAACGAGCGATTTCTTCTCCTACTCTCTTTGTAACGCCACTTGCTGAAAATACTGCTACTAATACTTTTCCTGCCATATTATTTCATCTCCGTTTCCAAAATTCATAAATCATATTAAGTTCCAGACTATCTGCTACTCTTTATAAAAGCTTTAGCAGACAGTTATTAGTTATCTCAAAAATGGACTGATATACATAGTCCACATTTGCCTGTTTCATGGCTTCCCTCTGCTTATCCGTTACCGCTGTATACGGATATATGCCAAACATGAACGGGAAGAACACATATATAAAATCCTGTATCTCCGGAACCGATTTCTCCGGACAGAACTTTGTAAGTATCATGCATACATTCTTCATTGACTGACCGTACGCCACCTTAAATGATACAAGAAGTTCAGGTCTGCTGTTTGCTTCCATATCATAATTATTCATGGCGAGAAGTTTTAAGAGCTGCTGTCTGTTTGCTATAGATGAAGCAAGTTTCTCAGCAATCAGTTCTTTTTCAAGCTTTTCATTTTCCTGAAGAATAGACTGTAGCTCTTCATTCCATCGCACGTATTCCCTTTCGAAAAGAGCAAGAAATATCTCCTCTTTAGTCTGAAAGTAGTTATATATAGTCGGTCTGGAGAAAGATGTTTCATTTCCTATATCTTTAAGAGTGATGTCCTTAAAGCTCATAGTCTGATACAGTTTTTCACAAGCATTTATAATTTCTTCTTTTCTTGCAGCGGTTCTTTCCAACGATCCTTTTGGCATATTTAATCTCCTATATTAACATTCTGACATCGTGTCAAAAATATTATATCCACTTTTCTGACACCGTGTCAAGATAATAATCAAAAAAAGACCGCAGCTTTTGTATCCGCGGTCTTATCTTATAAATTCGTATATAAGTTTTATCTTTACTTCTTCTCCGACTTAAGTGTCGGGAACAGAAGTACGTCACGAATTGCAGGGCTGTCTGTAAGCAGCATGCAAAGTCTGTCGATTCCGTATCCGATACCGCCTGTAGGTGGCATACCAACTTCAAGTGCGTTAAGGAAGTCTTCATCTGTATGATTAGCCTCATCATCACCTGCTGCTGCAAGTGCATCCTGAGCTGCGAATCTTTCTCTCTGATCGATAGGATCATTAAGCTCTGAGTAAGCGTTTGCCATCTCCCATCCGTTCATGAAGAACTCGAATCTCTCAACATATTCAGGATTCTCAGGCTTCTTCTTTGTAAGAGGTGAGATCTCGATCGGATGATCCATAACGAATGTAGGCTGAACAAGATGCTCTTCTACATATGTCTCGAAGAAGAGATTCAAGATATCACCCTTCTTATGGAAATCCTCGAACTCGATGTGATGCTCCTTAGCAAGAGCACGTGCTGCATCAAGATCCTTAACTTCGTTCCAATCAACTCCGCTGTACTTCTTAACAGCATCAACCATTGTAATTCTCTCGAACGGCTGGCCGAGATCCATCTCGATTCCATTGTATGTGATCTTTGTTGTTCCGAGAACTTCCTGTGCTACGTATCTGTACATGTTCTCTGTAAGATCCATCATGCCGTGATAATCTGTATATGCCTGGTAAAGCTCCATAAGAGTGAACTCAGGATTGTGACGTGTATCAACACCTTCGTTTCTGAATACTCGGCCGATCTCGTAAACTCTCTCAAGACCACCGACGATAAGTCTCTTAAGGTAAAGCTCAAGAGATATACGAAGCTTGAGATCCTCGTCAAGTGCGTTGAAATGAGTCTCGAACGGACGAGCTGCGGCACCACCTGCATTTGATACAAGCATAGGTGTCTCAACTTCCATGAAGCCCTGTGTATCAAGATATCTTCTGATAGCAGCGATGATCTTTGATCTCTTTACAAATGTATCCTTTACTTCAGGATTCATGATGAGATCCACATATCTCTGACGATATCTGATGTCTGTATTTGTAAGTCCGTGGAACTTCTCAGGAAGGATCTGAAGGCTCTTTGAAAGAAGTGTTACGGCTGTAGCATGAACAGATACTTCACCTGTTCTTGTTCTGAAGAGGTATCCCTCAACACCTGCGATATCACCGATATCCATCTTCTTGAATGCCTTGTAGTTATCCTCACCCAGCTCATCACGGGTAACATATATCTGGATATTTCCCTTAAGATCCTGGATATTTCCGAAGGAAGCCTTACCCATAACTCTCTTGGACATAAGACGACCTGCGATGGAAACTGCGATTCTGTCAGCTTCAGGAATCTCCGGTGCTTCTTCACCTTCTGCCGGCTTCGGGAACTTAGCTTCGAAATCTGCTTTAGCATCTGCTGTATGATATGTAACATTATACTTAGTGATCTGGAAAGGATCCTGACCTGCTTCCTGCAGTTCAGCAAGCTTCTCACGACGTACCTTCAGGAGCTGATTGATATCCTGTGTCTGTGCGCCCTTCTGCTGATTATTCTTTGCATTATTGTTCTGATTCTGTTCTGACATTATGTCAACCTCCATCTATAATTATCTTAAAGATATTACACATAATAAAAGCCGGAAGCACTTAACTTCCGGCTGAATAAAGCATCTTAATCTCTCTTGAAATCAAGAATCTTATAGTTATACTTTCCGTTAGGTGCATCAACTGTTATAACCTGTCCAACCTTGGCACCCATAAGCTTTGCGCCTATCGGAGACTCATTTGATATGCTGCCTCCAAGTATATCTGCCTCAGTTGAACCTGAAAGCTTATATACATACTCCTGCTTGGATTCCATATCCTCAAAATGAACCGAACATCCGAAGTTAATGGTCTCAGAATCAAAGTTTTCTTCATCTATAACTTCTACGTTCTTCAGGATCTGCTCAATATCATGGATACGTGCTTCAAGGTCTCTCTGCTCATCCTTAGCTGCATCGTACTCAGCGTTCTCGGATAAGTCTCCTTGCTCACGAGCTTCTTTTATCTTCTGGGCAATCTCACGACGGCGATTAACCTTAAGATCATAGAGCTCATCTTCTAACTTTTTAAGTCCTTCATAAGTAAGAATATTCTTCTTCTCTGATTCTGCCATAGATATTCTTCCTTTCTAAAAAATAATGTGCAGCTGACGGGACTCGAACCCGAACCCACTTGCGTGGACATGAACCTGAATCATGCGCGTATACCAATTCCGCCACAGCTGCGAAAAAACCGTCACTAAGGAATAATAACACTTGGCCTATCCAATGTCAAGTCAGAACTGAATCTTACTGTAGATATCTTCATCAACCGATCTGTCATATGAATAACCCGAGTCTGTTTCCTGCAGCCATTTCTCGTAATAAGAGGAAAAATAAGTCCTCTCCTTGGTACTTATCTCAGAGTCCTTCAGCTTGTCCGTAGCGTCTCTGTCCGTGAGACTCTTCATATAGAAAATGTGATAACCGTATTCCGATTCTGTAACAAGACTGTAGGAACCGTCATCAAGACTGTATAACATATCACAGATCTCGCTTCCGTACATTTCCTTTATCTTTTCCGGACTTACGGTATAATATCTTGAATCCGACGCAC
This sequence comes from uncultured Lachnospiraceae bacterium, assembly GCA_902780985.1. The sequence continues at coordinate 8,482 of CACZHN010000099.1, forward strand.
CGTAAAACTCAGCAAGTCCTTCGATATTGGTACTTCCCGAACCGGTTACCGGATTAACCAGCGTATTGTATGCCTGAAGGGCACGGTTATACTGGACTTCCTTCTCATCTTCAGAAAGCTCTTTTACTTTTCCGTTACTGTCAACGGAATACTTCTCGAAGACCAGATCGTAAAATGTAGTCTGTCTT
>CACZHN010000100.1 GCA_902780985.1 uncultured Lachnospiraceae bacterium
TCATCCCAGCCGGGCATCAGTTCGTTGTTATCCTTTGAGATAAGATACAGTACGGGGATCTTCTCCGGAAACTTTTCGTTATAACAGAATTTTATGTTATCGGACAATCTACCTATCTCTCTTAACTGAGTATCGTTCAGCTGATCGGTACAGTTAAGAGCCAGGTAGATTTTTTTATCTTCTTCCGAAAGAGTTGGAATCTTCTCAAAAGACTCTTTATATGTAAGCTCGGTCAGGAGACGATGTATTCCCGTATTGACCAGGATCGGTCTCATGGCTTTGTAGGATTTAGCCATATTTTCGGGCAGAGCTTCTTTCGGACAAATCTCTACCTGACGTGGGATCGTTGCATCGATCCCAATAAAAGATTCCACTTCGTCGGGATATGTATTTGCGTAATCAAGAGCATATAGGCCTGCTATGGAGTGGCTGATAAGAGTGTACTTGCCGTATCCCAGATATGTCATCAGTCCGTGAAGTTCTTCGCAGTAGTTTTCCACGGTTCTGTCACTTGTGGTTTTATCGCTGAGTCCGACTCCCAGAGGATCCACGATCACAACCTTATATTCATCGTTTATTCCCTTCGCAATAGTATCGAATTCATAATGTGCGGATGAACAGCCGAATCCCGGAAGGATCACGGCTACCTTATCCGAATCGCTGTCGTAAAATGTATAGTTTATCCTGTCACCGTGAGATGTTGTATAGTACTGTCCGTAGGCATCGGCGAAAAGCTCTCTGTCGGACATGGACTTAAAGTGATGTCTGACTGCGAGAACAGCAATCAGGAGAGTGATGATCAGAAGTATTATGCCTAGTATCTTTAGTATTCTTTTTTTCATTTTATAATTGCCTTTTCTGTAAATTTATTCCACGCCAAGCAGAGCAATCAGTGTACGGTACATAGCATTTACGGATGCTTTAGCATCGTAACTGCCGGATCCCGCTTTTATGTCCAGTGTATACTGAAGCAGGATTCCTTCGAAAACCGAAAAGATATAATCAAGAAGCTTTTTTACAGGCATTACAGGATGAAGTCGGCCTGCCTTTTCTTCGCGTTTTAAATAGTTTTGAAAACTCGTCATCAGATAAGAAATGCAGCTTTCGGTATTCTCGTTATCGCTGAGCAGCTTCAGAACACGCTCAGGCTCGTGGATCAGGAAGAGATCAAACTGAAGACTCAGGGTGATGACATCCAGTTCCGTTGATACAAGATATTTATAGAGAAAGTCGCAGAACTTCTTTAAAAACTTTTCCGGTGAGAGCTTATCGGACTTATCGAATAATTTATCCACCTCGTCGGTATAGGAATTATCCTTGTTGACCTTTACGACCAGTGCGGCAAGAATCTCATCCAGATTGTTGTAATATCTGTATATGGCTCCTCTGGCCATTCCGGCTTCTTCGCGGATATCCATAAGAGTGATGCTGCTTACGGATTTTTTCAGAGCAACCCTGTAGGCTGCGGCCAGTATTTCCTGTTTCTTTGCTTCAAAATATTCATCTGAAACCTTAGGCATGGTAGTCTCCTTTTAAATAAAAATGAACCCGGGTTCACTAATAAAAGTGAACTGCGGTTCATTTTAATACCGGATCTTGGATTTGTCAACAGGTGATTGTTAAAAAAATTTATTATGGTAAAATAGCGATATAGGGGGTAAAAAATATATCGCAAGGGGTGAACGGTATGGTGGATAAGGTATTGGAAAGTTACACAATGGAGGACATTTCCGTAATCCTCCGGGAGAATGTTGATGCGGTCCTTTTAGTTGATGCTTCGATCAACAAGTACAGGACTATCAGCAAGCACGGCTTCCTCGACACCTTCATAGCCGATGAAGGAGAGTATAACGAACTGATCGAGAAGCTTTGGATTCATCTTGGTAATTCCAATGAAAAAATCTCAAAAGATTATACTGTTTTCGTTTCTTACTACGGAGATTTCAAAGGAAAATACAGCAGAAGACTGAAGATCAAACTTGATGGAGAAGAGAGTCCTCACGTTGTCCAGATGACGGTATATCCGTTAAAGGAAAAGGGTCGTAATACTGTATCGCGTTTATAGATCGGTGAAAGTTCCTATTGACAGGAATCGGAAACTGATATATATTTCGAAATGTGCACGTAAGTGCATTGATAATTTAAAGACGAGGTCGTTTATGTTAAGCGTGGTTAAAAACTAACCTATTAATTTTATAATCAAAGTGATAGTGATCCGAAGTTTTGTCGGATCGGATTTCACGTGGCTTGACAGCGTATGCTGCCGGCCTGATTTTAATGCGCTTAACATCATGGAACTTTAGTAGTAACTTGTACTAGTCCGAGACCCTCGTTTTAATGGGTTTATTTTGGATATGAATTTTTCAGGACCATGATATCTTTGCGTAGATATCATGGTCCTTTTGTGCGTTAGTTGAGGCAGGAGAATCCTGCGAGATGTCATATGACGAAGGAGGTAATTAACATGTTGAACGATCTTATTATCAGAGCAGAAGAACCTGCAGATTACAAAAATACAGAACTTATGGCAATGCGCAGTTTTTGGAACAAGTACGGCCCTGCGGCAGATGAGCATTTCCTGATCAGGATCATCAGGGAATCGGAAGATTATATCCCGGAGATCAGCAGGATAGCGGTATGGAACGGCCGGGTAGTTGGAGCCGTGTATTACACAAAGGCATGGGTTGTCGACGGGAATACTACCCATGACGTGATAACCTTCGGACCGCTGGCGGTGGAGCCGACTCTTGAAGGTCACGATATCGGCGGCAGATTGATGCGCGAGACCATAAAACTGGCGAAGGAAGCAGGATATGCCGGAATAGTCCTTATGGGCGAACCGTACTATTATCCGAGATTCGGATTTCAGCGCGGAGCAAACTACGGCCTTACGGACGGAGAGGGCAATACATTTGATGCTCTGATGTGTCTGCCGTTAAATGATGATTTTTCCGGAATTAAGGGAAAAATCGTAGAAAGCAGGGATTTCGATAAACTTGAGGATAAGGAAAGACTTGCCGAGATTAATAAAGAATTTCCTAAGTACCGTGTGGTAAAGGTACAGGAAGGATTTATGCAGATATTTGAACAGCACCTGGGTGTTGTGGAAGCTATAGAATCCGATACATATATGGTCCGTTACTGGGAACTTCTGATACCGACAAAGCTGTCGGAGAATCTGAATGCCACGCCGGAAGTCGGAAGCGATGTTCAGTTCACTTGGAATCATAAGGATGAAGGAAAATCCATGATCACAAAGGTGTTTAAAAACTTATTAGAATGATTTGGAGACGAAAATGAATACAGAAAGACAGATAGAATTTGACAAAGTAAGAGATATTTGGGCAGAGCTTGCGGTTACAGGCTATGCAAAAGAAAGAATCGAAGCAGCGAAGATAATCCTTGAAGAAAAGGATCTCAGAAAGGAACTTCGTGATACCACGGATGCAAAAGAGATGATAGAGAATCTGGGCAATCCGCCGGTGCAGAACGTAACGGAGATAAGAGAGTATGAACTGAAGGATGAGATCAACAGACAGATCAGAAATGAGATGGTGGAGGACAGAGCCACTAAGGAGCTTTTCGATATCAGAAACAGTATCGTAAAGCTGGAAGACACCATGAAGCAGAGGGCCGAGCAGATTATGAGAAGCAACAAGGACTGCATGGCTGATTCCTATTACACCATGAGAAACGGCAGAGTATGTGTTCCGGTCAAGAAGGAATACAAGTTTAAGATCCCGGGAAGCACCATCGATAAATCAGCCACCGGTAACACGCTTTTCATTGAGCCTGTAGGGGTTGCAAAGTGTTTCGACGAGCTGCAGCTGATGAAGATAGAAGAGGAAAATGAGATCTACAGGATCCTTTACATTCTCACGGCCATGGTTGCGGACAGCACCGCGGTAATAGAAGAAAATATCAAGATGATAGAGAAGCTGGACTTTATCTTCTCAAAGGGAAAACTGAGTATCGATCTGGACTGCAGTGAGCCGTCCATCAATCTTGAAAGACGCATACGCCTTGTGAAAGCCAGACATCCGCTGATGGATAAAGAGGTAAATGTACCCCTGGACTTTTCACTGGGCGAAGCCGATGAGTCGGGAGAAACCGTAAGAGGTATCGTGATCACGGGGCCTAACACAGGTGGTAAGACCGTATCCATAAAGACTGTCATGCTTAACTGCTACATGGCACAGTGCGGACTGCATGTTGCCTGCAAGGAAGCGGATATATGCATGAATTCGGGATACCTTTCCGATATAGGAGACGGACAGAATCTTTCGGAGAATCTTTCAACCTTTTCAGCCCACATAAAAAATGTAATGGACATCCTGAGTGTTGTGAACCGTGACAGCCTGGTCATCATGGATGAGCTGGGATCGGGAACGGATCCTGCGGAAGGAATGGGAATCGCGGTCGCTATCCTGGAGGAACTGAGAAAGAGCGGATCCAACTTCCTTGTAACCACTCATTATCCGGAGATCAAGGATTATGCGGCAAGAAGCGAGGGGATAATTAACGCAAGGATGACATTTGACAAAGAGACTCTGAGACCGACTTACAAGATGGTCATCGGTGAGGCAGGAGAAAGCTGTGCATTTTATATCGCGGACAGGCTTGGAATGCCGAAGGAGATGCTGGAGGTTGCTATTGAGGCGGCTTACGGTAAGGACGCTGTTAAGGGTTACAGATTCAGCGAAGATGAGTCGAAGAAAGCTAAGAAGTTAACCGGCGAGGGAACCGGTAAGATAGTAAAGATAAAGAAAACCCATGTTGCGGCCAACCTCAGTGAAAAGTATTCTATAGGCGACAGCGTTATGGTCTATCCGGACAAGAAGATAGGTATCGTATGCGAGCCGGTGAACGAGAAGGGCGTGCTGCGGGTGCAGATCGCGGATAAGAAGATCTACATCAATCATAAGAGAGTGAAGCTTCACGTAAAGGCCGAGAATCTCTATCCGGAGGACTATGATTTTTCGATTGTTTTCGATTCCGTAAAGAACAGAAAAGCCAGACACAACATGGGCAGAAAGCTTACGGATGAAGTTATAGTTTACGACGAACCGAAGAAGGAAAAGAAGTAAAAAATCTTCTGGATATTTATCGGTGCAGGGGTTATAATTCTTGCGGTTTTCAAAGGACTTAAGAACAATACCAAATATTAAAAAACGAGAAACGGAGAATAGGATATGTTATTAGGCTTTATGATATTACTGCTTGCCGGACTTTGTCAGGGAAGCTTCGGACTTGGATATAAGAAGTATTCTCCTTTTTCGTGGGCTGCATTCTGGGGCGTATACTGCCTGCTCTGCATAGTGGTATCCGTGGGAGCAACATGGATACTGGCACCGGAGCTTTGGAATGTTATCGGAGCCGAAGAACCGTCCTACTGGGTGCTGCCGCTTTTCTGCGGAGCACTCTGGGGACTGTCCGCTATAGGCTTCTCAAAGGGAATAGATAAGATCGGAATGTCCATGGTGTACGGAATATCCATGGGTATTTCCACTGTTGTGGGTTCCGTTCTGCCGATGATAATGAATAAGAAGTTTCCGACAGGAAAGAGCCTTGCTGCCTTTACGGCGGAGCTTGTGCTTACGGTTGTGGGCGTAATTCTTGTAACAATCGCGGGAGTAAGAAGAGACGGCGGAGCAGGTAAGGCAAAGCTGGGAGTTATCCTGGCTATATTTTCGGGACTGGGATCGGGAGCCATGAATCTGGGCTTCTCCTATTCCGAAAGAGTCAGCGATGCATTTGCGAAGCTGGGTTATTCCCAGACTGCGGTATCAGCGGGCAAGTGGCTTCCTGTTCTTGTGGGCGGATGCCTGGCGGGAGCCGTATGGTGCATGGGTGAAATGTCCGTAAGAAAAGAATGGAAGACCCTTACCGAAAAGGGAAGCGGACGCCGTGTGGGAATTCTCTTCGGAGTAAGCCTTATCTGGTATGCGGCATTACTGCTGTACGGACTTTCGGTATATCTTTTGGGAAGCATCGGTTCCACTGTGGGATGGATCCTTTTCAATGCACTGGCACTGGTGATCTCGGTTCTCTGGGGACTTTGGAGCGGCGAATGGAAGGACAGCGGAAACAACAAAAAGATCCTCTTCGCAGGCTGTGGAGTGCTGATCCTTTCGTGGGTATTTACCGTGATGGTATAAGATAAATATAGACAACTTCATAGTAATTTAGTAGGTTGTAACGCCCGTTATATAATAGTATAATCGAATAAGAAGCGTTTATTGGAACAGAGAGGGTAAGTATGGGAAAAAAGAGGAAAAAGCTCGCTCTCTTCGTAGGGCAGGCTGACGAAAGTTTGCAGAGACGTTTCATAACGGGGGTTACAAAGCAGGCATTCAGAATAAACAAGGATGTCTGTATTTTTTCTATGTACAAAAAGTATCAGGATACGGCTGAACGTGATAAGGGTGAATCGAATATATTCACTCTGGCCAATCCTGATTTTTTTGATGGGATCATAATTCTGAAAGATACCATCCAGACCCCGAATGCGGCAGATGAACTGGAGAAACGTCTGAATAAAACCTATAAAGGTCCGGTACTTGTGGTGGACCTTGAAAGTAAGTATTACGACAGCGTTTTTATCGACAGTTATACACCTGTAAAGGAACTGACGGATCATCTTATCGAGGTTCACGGGCTGACGGATATCGCATTTCTGACGGGCAAGAAAAAGCACCGTCATTCCATCGAGAGAATGAATGCATTTCTGAAGTCCATGAAGAATCACGGTCTTGAAGTGCCTGAAGACAGGATAATCGAGGGTGACTTCTGGTATGAAAGCGGCGAGCTGTGTCTGGATTATCTTCTGAACTGCGGCAAGCCTCTTCCGGAGGCGGTGGTCACCGCAAATGATGCCATGGCCATCGGTCTGTGCAAGGCCATGGAGGAGAAGGGACTCAGAGTTCCGGAAGATATGATTGTTGTGGGCGCGGATTCCAACGAAGAAGGTCAGACCAGCCCGAAGATCGTTACCTCATACATTTCACCGGGAGAAGAACTGGGAGAATTCGCAGTAGGTGCGCTGGAGGATATAAGGCTGGGACGTAAGCCGATGCATTTCGAAGGAAGAGCCCGGCTGCTTCTCGGAGAAACCTGCGGATGTATGAAAGCATCGGTTTCCGATTTCAGCGTGAAGCGTGAGAAATGGGGCACCGACATTTCCGAAGAGGGATTCTTCTCGGTAAACAATTCCATGAGAGAAAATGTACTGATGCAGACGGATGTGATGGGATACATCAGTACGGTTTATTCCTATGCCTATCAGATAAGCGGCGCGGAGAGTTTTCACCTGTGCCTGGTGGACAATATCTGTCAGATGGGCCGCGTGGATATGCCGAGGAACGAAGGATATCCGAGGAAGATGATTCATGCCATAAGATACAACCGCAGCAACCGCGATTGTATGGTAAGCATTGAGGATATATTTGAAACAAAGCAGATGCTGCCTGAGTTATCGACCTATACGGATGATCCGCAGGCTTACTTTTTCACGCCGATCTTCTACGAGAATTCGTGTTTCGGCTATGCGGTGCTCAGTTACGGCAGTGTTCCGCGAAGCCTGGATAAACTGTATAACAGGTGGATCAAGATCGTGGCTCTCGGACTGGAAAGTCTCCGAAGGAACATGGTGATAAAGGAGCTTCGGGACAAGCTCAGTGAGATAAAGACCGCGAAGTTCGCAAAGCTGGATGCGGAGTATGAGAACCTTACCGCTACCGAGAAAGCGGACTATGATCTGGTGGATGAGATAATCAGGAGAAATCTTCTGGATTATGCATTCCAGCCGATCGTCAGCGCGGTGGACGGAAGTATATATTCCTATGAAGCTCTTATGAGAGCGGGAACCAGAAGAAAGGTTACGCCGCTGGTGATCCTTAAGTATGCGGGCATGCAGGGTAAATTCTCGAATATCGAGAGCGCGACGTTCCTGAATGTTATGGATATAATTGCGGCAAACAAGGATCGCCTCGGAAATGCAAAGGTTTTCATAAACAGTATTCCGGGTGTAAAAGCCGAGAACTTTGATGAGATAACCAGAAAACTGGAGGAAAATGCCGACAGGATAGTTGTGGAGCTTACGGAAGAGGCTCAGCTCGGAGATAATGATCTGGATGAGCTGAAGAGATTCTACGGCGGAATGAATATCGAGATTGCGGTTGACGATTACGGAACCGGTTATTCCAATATCAGCAACCTGCTGAGATACATGCCGAATTACGTAAAGATCGACAGGTCACTGCTCAGCGAGATTCAGAATAAACCGCAGAAGCAGCATTTCGTAAGAGAGATAATAGAGTTCTGTCACAGCAACGGCATCAAGGCTCTGGCGGAAGGAATTGAAACCTCGGAGGAAATGAGGACGGTCATTCATCTGGGCGTCGATCTCCTGCAGGGATTCTATACCGGACATCCTGAACTCGAGTTTATCGGAAGAATAGATGAGAAGATCATAAGCGAGATAAAGAGTTATTATCAGGAGAAGAGTGACGGCAAGACAAAGCAGATCTTCATTGCAGGCAAGACCAACAGAATATCCCTTCAGAATATTGTTAAGGACGAGTATACCGATATCGTCGTCGGCGAAGACGGCATGGTCTATAATTGTAATCTTCTCCAATATCAAGAACAGGCCGTGTATAGAGCTTGGCGAGAATTCGGATGTAACTCTGGCAATCGAGGGAAACAATGTGCTTCATGATGCCGGAATACTGGTTCCGGAATCGGCGAGATTTACGCTGGAAGGCGACGGTGAGCTGACCATCAATCTGAACAATCAGCAGTTCTACGGAATAGGAAACAATCTTTCGAGTACTCACGGTGAGATCAATATCATGCTTGAGGGAACTCTGAATATTAACGGAAGAGGAACCAACGGAATCTGTATAGGCTCCGGAAATGGCGGAAAGATCAACGTTCTCGGAGGAGATATATATCTTGTAAATAACGGAGGCGAAGGTGTATGCATCGGTTCGTATAAATCCGATTCGGACCTGAATATCTCCAACTGCAGTATAAATATGGATGTATCCCTGAACAAGGGCGTAGGTATCGGTTCTATCGAAGGATCGACCACGATAAGCACTTCCCAGTGCTCCTGCAGCTTCACCGGAGACGGACTTGAAGTAGTTGGCTTCGGAACGATCAAGGGAGAAAGAAGCACCATAAATATCTACAACTCTCTGGCAGAGTTTGATATAGGCGGTGACAGATCCATAGCGATAGGTGCTATGGACGGTCAGACGGAAGCAGATGTAAGGATAGCATCCGTACGTGTTAAGAGCGCCGGAAAAGAGGCACTTGCCTTCGGCGGATATAATGAAAACTCCAGGATTAAACTTACCGGTGTGGATACGAGAGTCGAACTTCACAACTCCATCGGAAAAGACACAATGGCACCGGACGATGCCATCGAGATCGTAAACGGACGATGCAAGATCAAGGTAAACGATGAAGAAATAGAGCGTCAGCTGGTATATAAATTCTAAATGGCACCCGGGGACGGGGGTTGAGTATTCAAAATGAATACTCGACCCCCGTCCCCGGGTGTCATTTTGCAGTTCACGACAATTAGTCAACCGTTTACAACAGGTTTTCCGTATTTTCAGAAATTTTCCTTTATTATCACGATGTGTGATGACCAAGTGGGTGGTAACCATATTTGAAGAGAGTGAGGAAGGTTAAAATGCTTGTAGTTCAAAACGATTTTGCCAAACAGACGATGGACAGAATCTGGGACGAGTATAAGACGAAACATGGAAAAGGCACAGGAAGACCTATACCGCGAACCAGAAAAAAGAATATTGAAAAAGCAATTAAGAAAGGTTCGGAGGTAAAGAATAATGATTAAGAAGATATATAAGAAAACGCTTGGAATCGTCCTTGCGGCTGCTATGATGCTTTCAATAGCAGGCTGCGGCAGTAAAGAAAAGGAAGTGAAGACAGACAGTACTACAGCTATTGAGGTGAGCGACAATACACAGAACGTTGAGGCAACTCAGGCAGCAACCGAAGCAGTAGTAACAACAGCATATGCTCAGACAGAGAATGAAGAGTTTGAGAAGTACATCATGGATGCCTTTAAAGAAGACATTATGTCCAGTACTTCCAGCTATCATCAGAATGTAAAGGATCTTTCAAGTTTCGGAATCGAAAGACCTACGGAAGCATATTGGATGAAAGAGATACCGACAGGAACTGCTGAGGAAATTATTGCGGCTGAGCAGAAAAAGGTTCAGGACAGATATGACAGACTCATGACTTTCGAGAATGCAGAGCTTACGGAAGAAGAATATTTTACATTCCTTACGGAGAAGGCGGATCTGGAGCTTGCTCTTAAGTCTTACGAATATCCTGAATTTTTGGAAATGTTTTCTACAGGAAGAGGTATTCAGTCACAGGTAGGTTCGTTTTTTGCGGAATATAAGCTTAATGACAAGCAGGATGTGGAAGATTATCTGACACTTATGGAGAAATTCCCTGAATACGTTGATTACTGTGTTACGATCGAAAACTGGAACGCCGACCGCGGATATGCTATGCAGGATATAACAGCCGACGCTGTTATAGATCAGTGTAAATTGTTCCTTGAAGATAAAGAAAATCATTATCTGCTTCAGGAATTCGATAACAAGATGGCAGAGGCCGATTTTCTTTCCGATGATGAAAAGGCTGAATATAAGGACAGAGCAAAAGAAGCAATACAGTATGTTTTTGAAGGAATCGAAACCATTCAGAAGACAGTAGAAGGCAATAAGGGTAAGGCATCCGTTCAGGGTGGTCTGGCAAAATATGAAAGAGGTAAGGATTACTACAATGACTATATAATCCCTTACTATGCAAGCTGCCACAGAACAGGTGATGAAATTATCGTTGATTTTGAAACCAGGATGGATCAGATCATGTCCGAAATGGGTATGATAGCACAGAGTAATCCTGAAGCAGCACAGTATTTCCAGGAAAATGCAGCAACAGCTTTTTCGGAATTCGATGCAAACGAAGTTCCGGATGCAATCGAAGCTTTAAAGAAGGAAACTATGGCTGATTATCCGGAACTGCCGGATATCAAGTATAAAGCATCCTATCTTTCTCAGGTCCTTTCGGATGTAATGAGCAGCTACATGGCATATTATTCACATCCGGCTTATGATGACCTGGATAACAACATAATCAGAGTAAGTTTAAATCATCCGGAAAACAAATGGCTTTCCCTTTCACATGAGGGATGTCCGGGACATATGTATCAGTTCAATTATCTTATGTCAACTGACCCGAATCCTTTAAGAAAGAAGGCGTATAACCTGGGATACCTTGAAGGATGGGCAGTATATGCAAGTTACAATACATACGATGAGTTTGATTTCCCGAATACAGACGAAGATGATGCTGTTGCAAGACTGTTCTATCTGAATACGGAATTAGGTTATCTGGCACAGGCAAGAATGGATCTCGGAATCAACTATGAAGGCTGGGATGTACAGGGTATTGCCGATTATATGACTGCCAGAGGCTGGGATGCAACCATGGCAGAGCAGAATTACAATACATTTTCAGTAAATACGGTAGGACTCTATCTCAGCTACACAGAAGGTTATTATCAGATGCTTGGTATGAGAGAGTATGCTGAAAAAGAACTGGGAAGCAAGTTTGATGTAGTTGAATACCATAAGGTCATTCTTTCTGCAGGAAACTGCATGTACGAAGAACTTAAGACAAAGGTTGATGAGTATATCGACGCAAATAAGTAATATACATTTAAAACAGCCCACGATATATGTGCCCGGGTTTACCCGGACACTTCATACCATATCCTAACAGACCCCCCTGGCGAAAGGTTTGACCTCCCGCCCAGGGGGGTCTATACTATTTATGTGACCTGATGAACAGATATTAATTCTTTACGGAGTTTACTATTATGCGTATTGCAGTCTGCGACGATGAATCCAGAATAACCGAAGAAATCCTTCGAAGGATAAATACCCGTTTCTCCGGCTGTGAGGCGGCAGGCTTCTGCAGCGGCAGTGCTCTTCTGGACAGCATAAACGAAACGGAATACGATGTTATTCTACTCGATATAGATATGCCGGAGATAAGCGGCCTGGACGTGGCCGGACGTATCCAGTCGAAGGAGAGAAGACCGCTGATCATTTTCGTCACAGGCCATGACGAGCTGGTGTATGACAGTCTTCAGCTGCATCCCTTCGGCTTTGTCAGAAAGTCCCACATGGATAAGGAACTGATAAAGACCCTGGAAGACGCAATCCTTGAAATCTCATCGAGGGATAAGCATTTCTGCTTTCATTCCGCTGCGGGAGATATCAGGCTGAACCTGAAGGATATACTTTACTTCGAAGCGGACGGAAATTATATCAAGGTCATGACCGCAGGTGATGAATACAGATTCAGAGAGACCATGCAGGCTCTGGAAAACACCCTGTCCGGAGACGGATTCGTAAGAGTTCATAAAGGATTTCTCGTGAATCAGGAAGCCGTAAAGATAATCAATTCGGACAAATGTATTCTCACGGATGACACAGAAGTCCCGATGGGAAGAAGCTTCGCGGAAGAAGCAAGAAGAAAACTGATGAGAGGTATGCTTAGGTGATCGGTAAAAGAAGCGCGCAGGAAAAACAGTACGAAGAACTTCTGAAAAAGTACGACGGGCTTTTTTCGGAAAATGCGGAACTGAAATATGAGCTGAGTGAGATAAAAGTAAATACCGACAATATCGAAAAGCAGGATGAGGAAATCCATAAGCTGCATGAAAGCATGCGCAGCATAAAGCATGATATGAAGAACCATCTTATGGTGACGCTCTCGTATCTGAACGACGGTGACACCGAGGCTGCCAAGACATACATTTCCGGAATACTCAATAAGCTGAATGCAATCCACAGCTATATCGAGACCGGTAATTCTCTTCTGAACCATATCCTGAACGACAAGCTCACTGCGGCCAGAGAGAAGAATATAGACATTAAAGCAGAGGTGGAGAATCTGGCTTTCGCAAAGATGGAAAGTATGGATTTTTCCGCGCTTTTTTCCAATATGCTGGATAATGCCATTGAAGCAAGCCTCGGAGAGGAAAGTCCCGAGATAGTTGTGAAGGTGGCAAAAGCCAGAGAGTATGAGACCATCGTCGTAAAGAACCGCATATCGTCATCGGTTCTGGAGGCGAATCCGGACCTCAACACAACCAAAGAAGATTCGGAAAATCACGGCAGAGGTATCTCCCAGATCAGAAGCATAACCGGCAGATATAACGGCATGTGCGACTTCTACGAGGAGGACGGATACTTCGTCAGCTGTGCGTTTATCCCTGTATAGATACCGTTTATCCCATTCCCTTGTAAATGCATTTTACAAGGGATATTGTTACTTATGAGGTTGATATGATCAATATTGAAAATGTATCCAAGTTCATAATCAGAGACATCTCACTCCACATTCCGAAGAGAGAAGTTACGGGACTTATCGGAGCCACCGGATCCGGAAAGACCACACTTGTAAGACTGGCATCGGGGCTTCTCCTGCCGGATCGTGGGAGAGTAAGTGTCATGGGGCATGAACCCGTAAGTTTCAAGGGGAAATTCGGTTCACGGCTCAGCGTGCTGATATCCGGAGTGAAGTCTTTAAGCGACGAAGAAACCGCAGTCTCGGCACTGGATGGGCTTCGTATCATTTACGGGATACCTAAGAATGAGTATGAAAAGCGGTACCGCAAGCTGGCAGAACGATTCGACTTTTCATCTTATGAAAACGAAAGGCTGAAGGGATTGTCGGTGGGACAGCGCAGGAGAGTGGAACTGGCGGGAGCCTTCCTCACAGAGCCGGAGCTTATGATCCTGGATGAACCGGAAGTCGGACTGGACGAATTCGGAAAACAGGCGTTGGAAGAAATCATCAAAGAAAAGACCGGTGAAGGGATGACACTTCTCATCACATCACACAACATGGCTGAGATATCAAATATCTGTACGCGCATCGCGGTGCTTTCCAAGGGAGACCTTATCTTTTACGGAAGTGAGGATGCACTGAGAAGCAGATACCAGCCTATCAATACACTGACGGTGAGCTTTGACGGGAACATTCCCAACATCGATGACCTTCCGATAGTCAGATACAGACTGGAAGGAAATACGGCAAGCTACGAGTATAACTCAATGTACATTACGGCATCGGAAGTACTGGATGTCATCATGAAGCAGACAAGGATAACGGACATCAATATTAAGAAACCTGACCTCGAGCAGATTATCATCAATATGCGGAAGTCGGAGGGAAAAGATGAGTTTTATCGAAGTAGAAAACATCAGTAAAAAGTATAAGATCAGCAAGAGAAAAAGCGGAATCCCGGGAATGCTTGCGAATCTGTTTGTTCCAAAGTTCGAGAACAAAGAGGCGGTGAAGGATATCAGCTTTTCCATAGAGAAGGGTGAAATGGTGGGCTTCGTAGGGCCTAACGGCGCAGGCAAGTCCACCACCATTAAAATGCTTTCCGGAATCTTATACCCTGATGAAGGCGAGATAAGAGTATCGGGAATCGTGCCTTATAAACAGAGAAAAGAATACGTGGGAAAGATAGGCGTTGTGTTCGGACAGAAGTCCCAGCTTCAGTGGGATCTTCCGGTTATGGACAGCTTCGAACTTCTGAAGGCGATATACAGTGTACCGGATAATATATACAAGAAGAACCTGGACAGATACACGGAAATGCTGGACATGAGCAGCTTCCTGAAGCAGCCGGTAAGACAGCTTTCTCTGGGACAGAGAATGAGAGCGGATATAGCGGCGGCGCTGCTTCATTCGCCGGAGATAGTCTTCTTCGATGAACCAACCATCGGTGTGGATGTAATGGGTAAGGACAGTATAAGAAGCTTCATCCGTGACCTGAATGCGGAAGATAAGGTTACCATGATCTTCACCACTCATGACATGCAGGATATAGAGAAGACCTGTAAACGCCTTATCATAATCAATAAAGGTTCCAAGATATACGACGGAACTCTCGACGGCATAAGAAAGCTCCACGGTTCATCCCGTCAGCTGGATGTATTCTTCATGAACGATGAGGAAGTAAAGCCGATACCGGGAGTTGAGATAGAAGAAGTGGATAAGAGACACAGCCAGCTGATATTCGACGGAAAGACCGTTCATATCAACGACCTGATGAGTCACCTGCTTTCCACATATAACGTTAAAGATATCAATATCGCAGAGCCGGATATAGAAAGCATAATCCGCAAGATATACAGCAGAGAGAAGGTGGCTGTATGAGATTATCCGCTTACCTGGCATATTCCAAGAAAACATTTCTCGGAAAGAGTGCATACAGATTCGACCACCTGATGGGAATTCTCTCAACCTGCCTGCAGTTCTTTATCTTCTACGAGATATACAGAGCGCTCTACGGCGGCAGCGAGAGCGTGGACGGGATAACCATGTCCATGGTTACCACCAACTTCGTTCTGTCCCTGGGACTGGGAGCGATATTCGCGCCGAATGATTACTTCCTGCCGAGCCGTATATGGGACGGAAGCATTTCCACGGAACTGCTCAGACCTATGAGTTTCAAGGGAAGAATGGTAGCGGAAAATGTAGGAGAAGCCGCATTTAACCTGATATTCAAGTTCATCCCGGTTCTGCTTATCGCAATCTTTACGACGGGAATGGAAAAGCCGGCAAATGCACTGAGCCTTCTGCTTTTCGTGCTTAGCGCGGTCCTCGGATACGGCGTGCTGTGGAGCATAAGTTTCACGGTGCAGATGACCGCATTCTGGCTCATCAACATATGGAGTCTTATAACCATAAAGGATGTTTTCGTAAATGTACTTTCGGGAGTAATGATACCGCTCTGGTTCATGCCTGACTGGATGGCGGGAGTAATGAAGTTTACGCCTTTTGCGTCCATTTACTTCACGCCGGTGCAGATCTATCTGGGACAGCTCAGCGGTTCCGAGATCGCGTTCAAATGTGTGGTACAGATTGCCTGGACCGCAGTGATATTCCTGGTGGGAAATATGTTGTGGAATAAGGGCCAGAAGAAATTAGTGGTACAGGGAGGTTAAGGCTGTGAGAGATACGATACATTTAATGGCTGTGTACAGCAAGACAACTATGAGAGCCTGGTTCCAGTACCGCGTGGATGCACTGCTCAAGTCACTGGCGGTATTTCTCAGAGAAGCAACGGGAATAATAGTCATCTACTTTACGCTGCTTAAGTTCGATACTTTGAGCGGATGGGACATATATGAAATGCTTTTCCTCTTCAGCATCCTGTTCCTGACTTACGGAATAATGATCATCTTCTTTACTGGACTGAGAGACTTCGGAAAGACCGTCCGTGACGGAAGTTTTGACAGATTTATGCTGCGTCCGAGAGGACTGCTGTTTCAGATCATCTTTGTAAATTCGGACTGGTTCGCGGCTCTGGGACACGGTGGCCTGGGAATAGCTCTTTTCATCCTGTCCGCAGGAAAAGTGGGCATCAGCTGGAATCCGGAAAATATAGTATATTACGTGATAACCATAATCGGAGGAGTTCTTATACAGGGAGCGGTATTCCTGATACTTGCGGCCCTCAACATATACCTGCTGGAAACCGCCAGCCTGAAGGAACTGCTGTACTGGAACATGCGTAAATTCGCAGGTTACCCGATAAGCATCTTCAACAAGTTTATCCAGGTAATAATGATATACGTAATGCCCTTCGCATTTGTCAATTACTTCCCGGCCCAGTACCTGCTCCGCAAATCCGACATGAACCAATACCCGGAAATCTATATGTACATAACCCCAATAATAGGAATCGCGATGTACCTCCTCGCATATGCCTTTTGGAGATATTCGATCCGCTTCTATAAAAGTTCGGGAAATTAATCAGAAACACAAGTCGGATATCCGATAACAAACCCCCTGAGTGACCATTCAAATTGCGTCATCTCAGGGGGTTTTGTTATTGGATATCTATATTGTGTTTCGTGACTTAATCAGCAAGATTAGTCTACCTTCGGAAGAGTTGCGAAA
>CACZHN010000101.1 GCA_902780985.1 uncultured Lachnospiraceae bacterium
CAAAAAAGGTATTTCTTGGGAAGATGGCTAAATTTATATCAGTATTTATCACGGGAGTTTTTGCTAGCTTGTGTGTACTTCTTGCTTATGCCTGCCCGTATTGGAATAGTGATGGTCACAAGTCTGATAGGCCAATAAAATATTATGAGAATTCGGACCTCACAAAGAATGAAGCATTGGATGATCTTGAGGAGGTTATGGACTATCTGAGAAAGTATCATATATCTTTTGTGGATGGACTAACACCTGAGGTTCAGGCAAAGTATGAGGAGGTCAGGGCTGATTTTGAGTCAAAGGATACGGTCAAGAGAATTGAGTTTGTGCGTGGCGTCCGAAGTATCCTACATGAGATATATGATGCACATACATCATTTAACTCGTGGGACCCTATGCTCCTATCGGATGGTCCTGAGATGGAGAGTAGAGGCTATAGTATATATTCTGTAAATGGAATTACAGAGGTTCAGATGAAGGAACTAGTAGAGCCTTACTATTCCTATGAAACACCGCGTTATATTAGTGTAAGCATGGAGGACTTGTTTTGTCTGGATCTATGCGGAGTTGAGGCACCTTTTGAGGTCGTGTGGAAGAACGTAGATGGAGAAGAGGAATCCCGCACTTATAACCGTGAGGACTTTATAACTGTTGATGAATACTATGATCTTCTGGATAAGTACATGCCATCAGATAACAAAAATGATGATTATGTTTATTATGAGATAGACGAAGAAAAGAGTGTGGCTGTTCTTACGCTAAAGCATTGCTGGATAAGTAAACACTACAGGGATGTACTTCGTGAAATGTTTACTGAGATTAAAGAGAAAAATATCGAGAATCTTGCGATTGATCTAAGAGGTAATGGGGGCGGAGACACATATGTCGTAAATGAGCTGTTTAAGTATCTGCCGATTGATACATATTACCAGGGAGACGATTTTAGCAAGATAAGGTGGAATTATCTGACATTTAATCAGAGTGGAAAAACCAAGAATAAAAGAAATACAGGGCTTGAGTTTGATGGGAATCTGTATGTGCTTACCGATGAGGATTCATTTTCGGCATCTATGCTTTTTGCAGAAATGGTAGTAGACAATGGTCTTGGGAAGGTAATAGGAGAGTCCCCTGCGGAATCCTGCAACTCCTGCGGCGAGATCACACAGTTCTATTTTGATGATATAGGAATGTGGCTTTCAGTATCGACAGTCGAATACACACGAATAGATTCTTCAAAAGATGATTACATCGAACCTGACTACCCTTCAGCAGGTGACGATGTAATCAAAACGCTATATGATGTTGTTAGCGATAACTAACGAATAACATTATCATAAATGGTTTATTGGAATACTCGGTGGAGTGGTGCTTGTATACTTTGTAATAAGCAGTATTCTTACAGGAAAGATTAAGAGGATCGTTCCAGCAGAGGTACTTAAAAACCGAGAGTAGTTAATTGCATTTACGGATGGTTATTGACATCTAACCAAATAGTGCTATAATACATCATGCGACCAGAACTTAATTATGGTCGCATGATTTTTTACCTTTTATGCGACCGTTATCCGGAAATGATCGCAAGACAGATAAGGAGGATAAGCTATGCCGCCGAGAGTTTTTACTGAAGAAGAAAGAGAAAAGTTAAGAGAATCCATGTTGGATCAGGCTATGCCGCTTCTCGAAGAGTACGGACTCGTACATATGTCCGTAGATAAGATCACTAAGAAAGTGGGAATCGGCAAGAGTACATTTTACAACTTCTTCAGTTCAAAGGAGGAATATGTAAGTATCGCGCTGGAACATAACCGCAGAAAGATGCTGGATGCGCTGGATGCCAAGTTCCCACCGGGAAAGAAGATGAAGCCTGCGGAAGTATTTCAGATGTGGTTCACAACGATCCTTGCACATAACTCCGTATATAAAAACTTTACGGCGGAAGACGAGCGTGCTCTTTACGAAGCCGATAAGGCGAGAGGCAAGGATGTGAGTCTTGAAAGAGAGACATATGTTGCGGAGAGATTGTTCTGCCACATGGAGGGGGTGAGAAAGAACCTGAATATTGGTCTCATTTCCAACTACATAAAGCTTATCGTTTTGGCGTACGAAAACAGTTACATGTTCCACGATTCACAGATGGAGAACATGCAGAATGAACTCAAAATCAGATTGATTGATCTGATTTTCGAGAAGAAAGCTCAGAAGGAGCTTATAGAGATGCTGAAAGATCAAAAGAATTAAAGCATGGATTTAGGGAGGAAATTATGAATAAAGGAAATGCAGTCGTAGAGTTTAAGGATGTGGTAAAGGAATACGGTGAAGGCGACGGAAAGCAGATTGCCGTGAACCATATAGACTTTACCATAGATGAAGGAGAGTTCGTGGTTATCCTGGGACAATCGGGAGCGGGAAAATCCACGGTCCTCAATATGCTGGGAGGCATGGATACACCGACATCCGGAAAGGTCATAGTGGACGGCGCCGAGGTTTCATCCATGAATGACCGGAAGCTGTCGGATTACAGAGCAGATAAGATAGGTTTCATATTTCAGTTTTACAATCTGATACCGAGCCTGACGGCTTATGAAAATGTAGCACTGACCAAAAGTATAGTAAAGGATGCACTGGATCCCATGGAGATGCTGGAACGAGTGGGACTCCGAAATCATGCAAAGAAATTCCCGTCGCAGATGTCAGGCGGAGAACAGCAGAGAGTATCAATAGCAAGGGCGCTTGCGAAAAATCCGAAGATAATTCTCGGAGATGAACCGACAGGCGCCCTTGATTCAGAGACTGGAGTTATAGTACTCAAACTTTTGGTAGAAATGTCTCACAATTACGGGAACACGGTTATCGTAGTAACACACAACGCAGATATAGCAAAGTGTGCGGACAAAGTTATCCGCATGAAGAACGGCAAGATCAGAGAGATTAAGATCAACGAAGCTCCGGTTCCTGTAGAGGAGGTGGAGTGGTAAATGTTATTCAGAAAAATGCTCAGAGAGATGAGAGGTAATCTGGGACAGTTCATTTCGATCATGATCCTTTCGTTTCTGGCAACATTTATATATGCAGGATTTGAATCAAATGTAGTGGGAAGCCGCAAGGCTGTTGATGATTTTCATAAAGCAACAAATGCAGCGGATGCATGGATATACAGCGAAGGGTTCAGGAAAGAAAATCTGGATCAGGTAAGAAATCTGGACGTGGTAAAAGAAGCACAGCTCAGGACCGAAGTCAGAGGAACCATGCCGGGATATGACAGTGCACAGCTGGATATGTATCTTATGGATGAAAGCATAATCCTTACACCGTATCTTTATAAGGGAATTCCTTTCGATAGTGAAGATGCAGAGGGAGTATGGCTTAACTGGTCCTTCGCAAAGGAGTGGAATATATCAGTAGGAGATAAGGTAGAACTTGAACATAATGGGATAAAGTTTGAGAGAACGGTACGCGGCCTTTTCATGGAGCCGGAGTATGAATATACGAAAGCGGAAAAGGACAGCGATATCAACTTTAAAACTCTGGCCTATGTGTACATGGGATACAAAGCATTTCCTATCAGAGAATATGCAGAGAGTCTGGTTAAAAGCGGAAAGATCACCGCAAAAGAACTGAAGGAGTCCGAGAAGTTTAAGGACAACATCGAAGAACTGGAGAAGAAGCTGGCCGATTACGGAATGACAATAGATGATATCGACAGTGAGATGCTCCTTGAAAAATTGGACAGTATGAGCGATGAAGAACTGATGAGGCTCATTCCGTATACAACAATGTTGGTTACATTTACGGATGAAGCAAAGCAGGCGGCAGCCGATAAGATCAAGGCTGAAAAGAGCAGCATCAGTGAGGCGATGTATTATGAGCAGGAAATATCCGATGCCATAGATAAGAACTATGCCGTAATGATCGATAAGGATTCGGTCATCGGAATCAAGAGAATATCGGATGAGCTCAGCCAGCACGATTCATTCTCATATGCATTTGCGTTTATATTCCTGGTGATTGCGATACTTGTAATATCCACCACAATGAGCCGACTGGTTGAGAGACAGAGAACTCAGATCGGTACCATGAATGCCATGGGAATGAAGAGAGGAAAGATTGCGAGACACTACATGAGCTACAGCTTCCTCGTATCTTTTATAGGTGCTGTGGCAGGGCTTATTGCCGGACCTAAGGTTGTAGGAAACCTCATCGTCAGCATGGTAATGAATTGGTATGTTATACCGAACGTGAGCGCCGGATGGGATGCTATGTTCTTTGTTGTTACGGCAGTCGTTGTAGCGGTATGTGTTATGGCATCCTATGTAAGCTGCAAGAAGCTTCTCAGAGTTCCGCCTGCAGCAGCTCTGAGACCTGCAGCACCTAAGAAGGCGAAGAGAATTCTTGCGGAAAGACTTCCCTTCTGGAATAAGCTGGGATTCAGTACACAGTACAATATGAGAGATGTTTCCAGAGCACCCCTCAGAGCAATCATGGGAGTTGTGGGAACTGCGGTTGGTACGGTTCTTGTGATATATGCATTCGGATGTAAGATCCTTGTGGATGATGTGGTTGACTGGAACTTTACAAAACTTCAGAACTATGATTATCAGATGGTTCTCAGCGATGATAAGGATGTGCATTACTATGACGACTTATGCGATGAGGTTGACGGTGAGCTGATAATGGCAGAGCAGATAGAGATTGCTACAAAGCCGAATGCTCCTTCCATGGAAAAGCGTAAGCAGACCATAACTGTCATCGAAGGAAAGGGATATCAGAATATAACCGACGAAGAAACAAATATCACGGCGATGGTGCCGGGCAAGGTTGCGATAACCAGCCGTCTTGCAAAGAAAATGGGAGTAGGAGTCGGAGATAAAATCTACTGGCACATTTATTCTAAGAACGAATGGTATGAATCCGAAATCGGTCTCATCAACAGAACTCCGGAAACCGCCGGTATTACCATCATGAGAGAAGACTTCGAAGAAACGGGATGTGAATATGTGCCGACGACAATCCTCACAAAGAAGAACATCATGAATTACGAGGAGAGAGAAGGCGTATCCGGTGTCTATGACATGGAAAAGATAAAGAAGGCCTTCGTAGACGGATATGAAGTTATAAACTATCTTTTCTATATGATGATGATATTCGCAGTTATCACGGTAATTGTGGTCCTTTATAATTCGGGAAATCTTTCATTTCATGAGAGACTTAAAGAGTTTGCAACTCTGAAGGTTATGGGACTTTCCACAAAAAAGATCAGACGTATCCTGAATCAGGAGAATATATGGTTTGCGATTCTCGGAATCCTCCTTGGGTCACCCTTCGGAAAGCCTTCACTTACGGCTATGATGAACAGTAACGGAGATAACTTCGATTACTACATCAACGTACCGATGTATCTTTACATACTTTCGGGAATCTTTGTTCTGGTTGTAGCGGTAGTGGTAAGTCTGATGTTTTCAAAAAAGATTAAGAAGCTGGATATGGTAGGAACCCTTAAGGGTCTTGAATAAACGGGGACGGAGGTTTCCACTCTATTGACAACTGAATAATTATGAGTATAATGGCATATTGAAACGCTGTTTCAATTAGATTAATCTAAAATGAGTAAAGGAGGACTAATATAATTGAAAAAGAAAAGCAATATGCCATTTCTTTTTAAGTCCATGGGCGGATATAAGATTACCATGGTCTTGAGTATAATCATGGCGGCCGTATCGGCGATTATGGCTATCTATGCTTATACTTATGTTTACAGTCTTACCGAGGAGATTGTGGGAAAGCTTCCGGACTATTCATCGGTAGACAGTGAACTGATAAAGGGTTACGGAAAGTCAATTGTATTCATGATATGTGGGGGATATGGTATGTACGGAATAGCACTGCTGTTCTCGCATATCACCGCATTTAACACGGCGGCAAGACTAAAGAGAATGCTGATAAGTCATATAGGCAGGCTTCCGGGAGGTTATCATGATACCAATCCCAGCGGAAGCGTGAGAAAGATTATCGAGAAGAACACGGATATTACAGAGACACTGATAGCGCATCAGATTCCGAATACGACGATGTCGATAGTTCTTCCCATTGCATTTATCGTATTCATGTTCCGTTACAGCGTGCTGCTTTCCGTGGCATGTATAATCCCTGTACTGATAGGCTTCGGACTTCTTATGATGATAATGATGGGTAACGGAAGTGATTTTGTCAGGAGATATCAGCAGGAGTCGAAAGATATGTCAAATGCGGCGGTGGAATATGTACGCGGCATTCCGGTCATGAAAACCTTCGGACAGACGGCAGACTCTTTCAGCAGATATAAGAAATCGGTAGAAGGCTTCTGCGAATACGTATATAAATTTGCCATATCCATGATGACGGCGGACAGCTTATATAACACAGCTATCAATTCGGTATTCTATGCTCTTGTACCAGCGGCTATGATCGCATTTAACAGAAGTAACGGTTCGCTTAAGGTTATATGTTCTTTCATCTTCTTTGCATCGATAATACCTATGGAGGTTACTATCCTTAAGAGGATCATGAGTAATTCTTCCGAAAGTATAATCGTGGATGAGGCCATGGGCAGTCTCAAGGAACTAATGGATGAGAAGCCTATGGAGTATAAGGGAAATGAAATCCCGAAGGATTATAATTACGAATTCGAAGGAGTATCCTTCAGATACGCTGATGACCTGCCGCTTGCACTGGATAACGTGAATATCACCATAAAAGAAGGTGAGGTTACAGCTCTGGTGGGAATGTCCGGCGGAGGGAAGAGTACTATCGCAAGCCTGGCCGCAAGAATGCGTGATGTGACCGGCGGCAGGATCCTTCTCGGGGGAGTTGATATAAGAAATATTTCCGAGGAAAAACTGAACGAAAGCATAAGCTTTGTATTTCAGGAAAGTACTCTCCTTAAAATGAGCATCGCCGATAACGTAGCTCTTTATAAAAAGAATGCGACAAGAGAAGAGATATTAAATGCACTCCGGCTTGCACAGTGCGGTGACATCCTTGAAAAGCTTCCGGAAGGAATAGATACCATGTACGGAAGTAAGGGCGTATACCTCTCGGGTGGAGAGGTGCAGAGGATCGCGATTGCGAGAGCGATACTTAAAGATGCGCCTGTGATAATACTTGATGAGGCCACTGCATTTGCGGACGCGGAAAATGAGTACCTGATAAGAAAAGCATTTAAAGAGCTTCTCAGGAACAAAACGGTAATAATGATCGCTCACAGAATGTCGACAATAAAAGATGCCGGAAAGATATACGTTATAGACCACGGTAAGGTTATCGAAGAAGGAAGACATGATGAGCTGATGGCGCTGGGCGGAAAGTATAACACCATGTACAGTGAGTACAGCAAGGCTGTAAACTGGAGAGTTTCGAGAAGGGAGGCGGAAACATGCTGAAGTGTATAAAATATATGTCACCTGCGGGGAAGAAAGCGGTGTTCGGAGCATCCGCGTGGCTTGCTGCATTTCACATCGCGTGTATGCTTCCGATGATCATCATAATCCACGTTTTCTCGAAAATGATACAGGCTTACGAAGCCGGGACAGCGGGAGATTTTATGTACGCTGTCTATATAGCTGTGGGTTCGGTTATGATAATCCTTATGTATTTCTGCTACAGAACAATGTACAAGAAGAAATATCTGAGCACGGCAAAAGAAAACATGGATCTCAGAATGGGAGTTGCGGATAAGCTGAGGAGGCTTCCGGAGAGTTATCTCAGCCGCCATGATCTCAGTGACCTCACATCTACGGTAATGGACGATATAGGAACCATAGAGGGTGTTCTTGCAAACCAGCTTACGGAAATGATCGGAGGATTCCTGGGGGTGGGTGCAACCCTGCTGGTTATGTATTTTATAAATGTCAAAATGGCGCTGGTACTTACGGCGGTAATTCCTTTTGTCATAATAAGTATGGGACTCAGTGATACGGTTTCGGGCAGCACTCATATGAAGAATCGTATGACTAAGGTTGCCATATCCGACGGGATACAGGAATATCTGGAGAATATAAAAGTACTTAAGATTTCGGGCAATATAGAGTCTTATCAGAAGGGGATCGGTAAGAGAATGAGTCGTCTCATACCGGGACTTGTACTATTTGAATTTCTTGCGGGTATGTGCGTAAGCCTTGCGTATAATTTCCTCAGAATGGGAATCGGTATCGTGGCTGCTTACGGTGTCGGACTGTATGTGCATGGCGAGATAGATGTTAAGACGTATATTACATTTGTGCTTATTGCGGTGTGGATATATGAGCCGCTTTCATATACCTGCGAATATCTGGGAGCGGTTATCGCATCCAAGGTTGCTGCGACAAGGATCGAGAACATAATGGAACAGAAAGAGCAGCAGGGACGAAGTGACGTAAGTATCAAGGATCATGACATAGAGTTCAGGGATGTTGTCTTTTCGTATAACGGAAAGGAAAATGTACTGAAGGGCGTAAGCTTTACGGCTGCACAGGGCGAATACACGGCACTGGTCGGTGCATCCGGAAGCGGAAAGAGTACCATAGCCAAGCTGGCTGCGCGCCTGTGGGATGTAGATTCGGGATGTATAAGTGTAGGTGGTGAGAATGTAAGTGAGGTTGCGCCCGAAGAACTGTTC
>CACZHN010000102.1 GCA_902780985.1 uncultured Lachnospiraceae bacterium
CTTCTTGTAAAGTCTGATTATAAGGACTATGATTATATAATCGGCATGGATACGGAGAATGCCCGCTGGATGCCGAGGATACTGGGAAGAACGTCAATCAGTCAGATGGAAGAGGATAGAGAAAACAGAAAGATCTCTCTTCTGATGGACTACACCAGCCGTCCGGGAAGCGTTGCGGATCCATGGTATACAAGAGATTTCGAGGCAACATACAGAGACGTGGTTGAAGGATGCAAGGGCTTCCTTAAGTTTTTACAGGATAACGGATCAGTGTAGAAACAGGCTTTCGAATAGAAAGAGAGGTGGCCTATGGAAGATTCAAATAAAAGAAGTTACAAAGAAATTCTTCCTATAGTTTTTACTGCGCTGGGAATTATAGAGGTGATAGTAAGTGCAGTGATCCTTGTCGTTACATTTTACGGTAAGACAAGTCTCAGCGGGCAGTTAGCGTTTCATGCTATAATAGCGGTGGTCTGGCTTGTCATAGGCTTTGTCGTATATCAGATGGACTGGGCAGGATTCGGATATATATTTATTGCAATACTGCTGCTGCTTGCCACAGCGTTTATACTGTGCACTATTTATACAATGACAGACTACATAGTTAAGTCGGCCGAGAAGGACGCGTATCTTATGATCTATAATCTGATTTAGAAAAACAGAAGGACATTAATACAATGGAAATTATCGAACAGATTGAAAAAGATGCAGCTGAGGTTATAGCCGAAGTTGCCGAGAAAGCAAAACTCAAAGAAGGACAGCTTTTTATAATCGGCTGCTCCTCCAGTGAGACCATCGGAGAGCATATGGGCACGGCATCCAGTAAGGATGCGGCGGAAGCCATTTACAGAGCTCTTTCAAAGGAGTTGGGCTCCAGAGGCGTGAACATGGCGGTTCAGTGCTGCGAGCATCTCAACAGAGCGGTTGTTATAGAACGCGAGGTTGCCGCAAAGTACGGCTTTGAGGAAGTAAATGTAATCCCTCAGCCCCATGCGGGCGGAGCCTTTGCAGTGGAAGCATACAAAAATTTTAAGGATCCGATAGTGGTTGAAAGCATAGAGGCAAAGGCCGATGCGGGAATCGATATCGGCGGTGTCATGATAGGCATGCACATTCATCCCGTAGTGGTTCCTCTCAGACTTGAGAAGAGAAATATCGGCAAGGCTGTGATAGTGGGAGCCAGAAGAAGACCTAAGTATGTTGGCGGCGTAAGAGCTGTATATAACGACTCGCTGGAGTAATATATGAATCTGTTAAATGTAGAAAATGTATCTAAAACATATATGGAGAAGACGGTCCTGGATGACGTCTCTGTGGGAATCAACGACAACGATAAAATCGGAGTCGTGGGAACCAACGGCACGGGAAAGTCTACTCTTCTGGGAATAGTAGCCGGAGTAATTTCGCCCGACAGCGGTCAGGTTGTTCAGGGAAATACACTCCGTATATCATATCTTCCCCAGAATCCAAGCTTTGATATGAATAAGACTCTTTTGGAGAATATAACCGACACCATTTATGCCGGCGGAGAGCATTGGGATAAAATGGGTGAGATCAAGGCTAACCTTGCAAAGTTCGGTATAGATGATCCCGAATGTGATCCGTCCATTCTGTCAGGAGGACAGAAGAAGAGGGCGGCTCTTGTTGCGGCCATAATGACGCCGTCGGATCTTCTCATACTGGATGAGCCGACAAACCATCTGGATTCGGAAATGATCGAATGGCTGGAGGATTATCTGAAAAGATTCCGCGGTGCCATACTCATGGTAACCCACGACAGATATTTCCTGGATGAGGTTACGAATCAGATCCTGGAGATAGATAAGGGTAAGGCTTACAGGTATGAAGCCAACTATTCCGGATTTCTGGAGCTTAAGCAGCAGAGACTGGACTATGAACTGGCGGCAGAAAGAAAAGCCGCAACCCTTTACAGGAAGGATCTTGCATGGATGCTCAGGGGAGCGAGAGCCCGTTCCACAAAGCAGAAGGCCCATATACAGAGATTCGAAGCCCTTCGTGACAGACAGCGTCCCGAGGAAGAGCGTCAGGTGGAACTCAGTTCCCTTCCGTCGAGAATGGGCAACAAGACTATCATCCTGGATAACATTTCCAAGAAATACGGAGACAAATGTCTCTTCCATGATTTCACATACACATTCAACAAGCTGGACAGAATCGGAATCATCGGCCCCAACGGCTGCGGAAAGTCCACACTCATAAAGATCATCGTGGGTGCATTGCAGCCCGACACGGGATCAGTGGAAGTGGGACAGACCATACAGATAGGATATTTCAGCCAGGAGAACGAAGCCCTGGATGAATCGGCAAGAGTCGTGGATTATATCAAGGACACTGCCGAATATATAAGAACGAAGGACGGACTGGTTTCGGCCTCGGCCATGTGTGAGAGATTCCTCTTCACACCGGAAATGCAGTACGCCCCGATAGGAAAGCTCTCGGGCGGAGAAAAGAGAAGACTTTATCTTCTCAAGGTGCTTATGGCGGCGCCGAATCTTATAATTCTTGATGAGCCTACAAATGATCTGGATATCCAGACTCTCAGAATTCTGGAGGATCATCTGGACAGCTTTGCGGGAATCATCATTACGGTATCCCATGACAGATATTTCCTGGACCGAGTTGTAACAAGGATCTTTGCATTTGAACCGGACGGAACCCTCTTCCAGAGCGAAGGCGGTTATTCGGAATATCTGGAGCATAAGGGCTGGATCGAGCAGAGCAGTTCCGCGAATGCATCACCGACTCAGGCGGAGCCGGAAAAGAAGAAGGGCACAAAGTACCGTGCACCTCGTGAAAAGACGAAGTTATCCTTCAATGAACAGAAGGAATATGATAATATCGAATCTGAGATCGAGAAGCTGGAGGAACGCAGTGCCGAGCTGGAAGAGCTTATGGTGGGAGCGGCTACAGACTTCCCGAGACTTATGGAACTAAGCAAAGAAAAAGAAGAAGTCGATGCTGAGATCGAGCGCAAGATGGAGCGCTACATAGAACTCCAGGAAATGGTCGACAGCTTCGCACAAAAATAGAGAGGATAGAAATGAGTACAAAAATATTCAGAGGCAGTAATGCCGTGATAGAGAACAGCAGTGCGTTTAAGGCATTGGGCAGCAAGGCTCTCATTGTAACGGGAAGAAATTCGGCAGTAAAGAACGGTTCCCTTGAGGATGTTAAGACAGCCCTTGAAAATGAGGGAATCGGATATGCGATCTTCAATGAGATTGAAGAAAATCCTTCGGTTGAGACCTGCTTTAAGGCAGCGCGTGAAGGACAGGAAGCAGGATGCGATTTCGTGATCGGAATCGGAGGAGGGTCTCCGATGGATGCAGCAAAAGCAGCCGCACTTATCATGAAGAATCCGGACATGGATGAAGCAAAGCTTTACGATAAAACTCTTAAAGTCGAGGCGCTTCCTGTAGCCGAGATTCCTACAACCTGCGGAACAGGTTCGGAAGTTACGGGTGTAGCCGTTATATCCGTACCGGGAAAGAGAACCAAGTGCAGTCTGCCGCACAGGATATTCCCTGAGATTGCATTTCTCGATGCAAAGTATCTGAAGGCTGCTCCTCAGAGCATCATAAGATCCACCGGCATCGATGCACTGGGACATATATTCGAAAGTTATATTAATACAGCCGCAACTGATGAGAGCAGGAAGGTCGGCGTGGACGGCCTTAAGATATGGGCCGAAGCAAAGAAAGAGATCTTTGTTCCGACAGGAGTTGATGAGTTCGGAATCGAAGCTCTGGACAAAATGCTTCTTGCATCCAACTATGCGGGATTTGCCATAAAGTATGCGGGCACATCAGCACCGCATGCCCTCAGCTATCGCCAGACCTTCGAGTTCGGCGTACAGCACGGAAAGGCAATCGGACATTTTCAGGCAGGATACCTGAAGTATGCCGATAAAGATACACAGAACATACTGCTTGGTTCGGCAGGCTTTGCAGACTTTGACGAATTCGAAGAATTCATCGTCCGCGAATGCACCATAACCGAAGCACCTAAGGATAAAGTTGATGAGGTTAAACTTCAGTCCGTAGAGGAAATGCTGGCCGACGAAAGCCGTCTCGCCCGCATCCCTTATAAAGTAGACAGAGCTATCCTTCTGGATATAGCAGGATTGTAAAGGAGATCTGATATGTCGGAAAGCAAAAAACGTTCCAAAAACAATTGGGGTACCGGACGCAAAACATTGAAAAGAAAAATCCTGACCGTTGTATGCTGGGTTGTCGGAATCATTTTCCTGCTGGTGGCGGGAGTATTTACCTGGCTCACGATCACGGAATATAAACCGGCTGATGTGGAAACCGTTGCTGTGGAAGGCGCGGCGGATCCGGTGAAGGAATCGGGATCTAAGAATGTTACTCAGGGCGACAGACTTACGGTAATGTCCTGGAACATAGGTTACGGAGCTCTCGGCGACAATGCGGATTTCTTCATGGACGGCGGCAAGGGCGTATATACAGCCGACATGGAGCGCGTAATGTCCAATCTTAAGGGAATGGCGACAAATGTAAGGCTCCTTGATCCGGACATTTTATTCCTGCAGGAAGTTGATATAGACAGTGACAGATCCTATGAGATCGATGAAGCCGACTATTTCACAAGAGCGGAAAACACAAACAACGATAAGCAGTATCAGACTGCATTTGCATACAATTTCAAGGTAAAATTCGTACCGTATCCTCTTCCTCCGATAGGAAAGGTAAACGGCGGAATCCTTACCATGTCGGATTATAATCTGACGGCAGCCGAAAGACGCCAGCTTCCGTGCCCGTTCAAATGGCCGGTAAGAGTTGCGAACCTTAAGAGATGTCTTCTCATCAGCAGAACTCCGGTTTACGACGCGGAAGGAAATGATACGGGAAAAGAACTGGTTCTTGTAAATCTTCATCTCGAAGCTTATGACTCGGGAGAGGGCAAGGCAGCACAGACCGAAATGCTGAAGAACATTCTTCAGGAAGAGTACGATAAAGGCAACTACGTTATAGCAGGCGGTGATTTCAACCAGACATTTACATCGGTTGATACAAGCATGTACAAGGAATATCCGGATTGCTGGCATGCCGGAACTCTGGATACAAGCGAATTCTCCGATGATTTTCAGTTCATCATGGATAATTCCATGCCGACGGGCCGTTCGCTGGACAAGAGTTATGCGGATGCCGATAAGGATAATTTCCAGTATTATATGATCGACGGCTTTATCGTTTCGAAAAATGTAAATGTTATTATAAGCAATACGATAGATATGCATTTTGAATATTCCGACCACAACCCGGTCATCATGTCGGTTGTGCTGGAGTAGAAGGGGGACGCGTATGGAGAGGTATGATCTTTATGACATTCACAGAAGACCCACGGGAGAATCCTTGGAAAGGGGTACCAAGGTGCCGAAGGGCTATTACAGACTGGTGGTTCACAGCTGCATATTCGGAAGCGACGGAAGAATGCTGATCCAGAGGAGACAGCCCTTCAAGAGCGGATGGGCAGGCATGTGGGATATAACCGCGGGCGGAAGCGCTCAGTCGGGAGATACCAGCAACGAAGCGGCATCCCGCGAACTTAGCGAGGAAGTGGGCATTGATGTGGATCTGACAAATATAAGGCCGGCCATGACCATTTATTTCGACGGCGGCTTCAACGACATTTACACCATCAACATGGATGTGGATATAGACAGCCTGAAGCTTCAGGAATCGGAGGTGGCCGAGGTTAAGTGGGCTACCGAAGAGGAAATACTGGAAATGCTGAAGAATAAAGAGTTCGTACTTTATAAGTCTTCATTCATTTCCCTTCTGTTTTTCCTGAGAAATCATAACGGAGCCTTTACCCATAAGGATCCTACGAAAAAAACAAAAGAGTGATATCCGGGTGATGATTCGTCTTTCAAAGAGTCATCACCTTTTTGTATGCGTGAAAATACGATATTTATTGACAAAGAAAAGGGGTTGTAGTAATCTTGTATTACAGCAAGTAATACAAACGATACAATCTGAAAGAATTAACAGAAAGGAAGATTCCGAGTCCTGAAGCGATCGGAATATATGAGGTTATGATAATAAAGATAGACGACTACTCTGATGTGCCTATCTACATGCAGATACGAAATCAGATAGTAATGGGTATATCCTCCGGTGAACTGAAGCCCGGAGAACAGCTCCCGACTGTACGAGCGCTGGCGCTTGAAATGGGAATAAATACTATGACGGTAAGCAAAGTCTATCAGCTCCTCAAATCCGAGGGGTATATTCTTACTGACCGAAAGAACGGAGCAAGAGTCAGAGACAACTTCGCTCAGACAGGTACAGTCAGCGAGGAGAATAAGACAGAGCTTCGACGTATAGTATCGGAAGCTCGCCTGTCGGGCGTTCCGAAGAAGGAGCTGGTGAAGCTCATTGATGAGTTTTATTAAATGGAGACAACTATGAATAATCATTTATTTGATCTTATGATGTTGGCTATCATGGTTCCGATGGCCTTCGTATTGTTTTTTTACTATTATCCGAAGAAGTGGAAGGACAGAAAGTTTATCTTTGGAGTCAGGAACCGCGGAGAATTTAAGAATCTTGATGTAGCACCTCGTGTTGATGACATTACGGGCCGCGCATATAAGCAGACACTTATCATATTGGTGGCTTCACTTGTCATTATGGGACTCCTGTGTCTGATTCCCGATTTTGTAGTAAGAATGACAATCTGGACCCTGTTTGTCATGGTGGATTTGATCTTTCTCATGATCCCGTTCATACGCGGAAACGGGGAGATGAAGAGCCTGAAGAGAGAGACAGGACTTATTGCCAGAGGTGTATCCTATACCGACTTTACAAATGTCGATGCGATTCATGCACTTAAGCTTTCAAATGTTGTTATTCCGAATATTGTCGGCGGAATAGCGATATTGGCTGCATTTCTTTATGATGCGGGTATCATAACCTTCGGAGGAAAAGTTCCGGACGGAAGCTATGAGATTACATGGATGCTTGGTGCATTTATGATCGTAGGACTTATGATGATCCCTATTGCCTTACTGATCGACAGGATGAGAAATGAAGTCATCTCGGAAGACAGCGACATAAATAAGAATTTCAACAGAGCAAAGAAGAAGAACTGGGCCGATACAAATACAGCCATGGTCTGGGTAAATACGATTTTTATGGTAGTATGTTTACCTGCTATGATCCTGTTTAATAACATGGATACCGTATACCTGGTTATGATGGTGATTTATATGGCTCTTCTCATCATATGCATAGGATTGTATGCAAAGAGAAGTCTTGCAATCGATAGGAGATACAGAAAAGAAACCTCAATTGAAGTTGATGATGACGACTTCTGGATCCTCGGAACTTTTTACTATAATCCGGACGATAAGAGACTGAATGTCGAGAAGCGTTCCGGACTGGGAGCAACGGTCAACATGGCACACCCTGTAGGTAAGGCCATCGGAGTGATCGGAATTGCTGCGGTATTCTTTACCATAGGAGTACTCATCTGGACCGGCAAAATGGGAAAGACACCGATATCCATGTATGTGGAGAACGGTAATCTTGTCTGCCACCATACAAAAGACGATTATGTGATCCCGGTTGCATCCATCGAAGATCCTGTACTGGGTGAAAACTCAGAGGACCTGAATATCCACAGAACCAGCGGATACGAGATGCCTCCGGTCGTTAAGGGAAAATGCTCCGTTGACGGAGAGAAAGGCTGTATAGTATTCATAAACTTTGATGCGGGCGAATATATCCGCTTCACATATGACGGAAGAACCTATTATGTAAGCGGCGGAACCGCAGAAGAAACCGAAGCCGCATTTCAACAGATTGAAAAGTGAGACGTAGGGCCGGGGAGTTGAACAACTCCCCGGCCCTTTCTGTTATATCCTATGCATCTTATTTTCCTTCTTAACCTCATACATCTTCTCATCGGCCTGCTGTATCAGGTCCAGAAGTGTATCGGTTTCCTTAGGAACGGTTGTTATATAACCCAGACTCGCCGAAAGCTTATACGGTTTATCAAGCTTGCGGTTCATGGTTGCAAGTCTGGTCATCAGTCGTTTTTTGAACTGCTCGGCAAAGCCGGCGCCGGTTCCGAAGATTACGAATTCGTCGCCGCCGAATCTTCCGCAGATGTTTACGGTGCCGCAGGAAACGCTGATGGCATCGGCCATGCTCTTGATGGCGAAGTCGCCTTCCTGATGTCCGTAGGTGTCGTTGATGCCCTTTAATCCGTCCATATCAACGAAGCAGACGGTTACCGGGCTGGAAGCGGATTTACATTGCTTGAAGAGGTACTCCGCATTTTTATTGAAGCCGTTTCTGTTGTAGATCCTGCAGAGCGGATCCAGAATATTCAGCTTGGATATGTTGTCGATCGCATTTCCGAGGCTCAGGGTCATGGTATGACACAGGAGACTGTTGATCGGAAAATCGTTATTCGTGATTATATAATATCCCAGGCATCTCTGGTTGAAATGCAATGGAATGTAGTAGCTTATATTGCCGCCCG
>CACZHN010000103.1 GCA_902780985.1 uncultured Lachnospiraceae bacterium
TAATCCTTATTCAGAATGATCTCTCTGATAGCTTCGCTTATCACGGTTCCGCCCGGCTCACGGGTTATCAGCACGTCATAGCCTTCCTTCTCCAGATACTCCTTCAGAAGGTCGATCTGAGTTGTCTTACCGGAACCGTCCGGTCCTTCCATAGTTATAAAAATACCTTTTTTCATTTTATATCTCCTTTACGGTGTATCTACTTCTCCGTTCATAAATGCAACGACTCTTTCTGCTTCCGCCTTATCTTCTATCGGCGCCGGCTGCCAGTTGTTATGGTCGCCGGTATAGACATAGCACGGGATTATCTCCGAATCTCTTGCCGTTAATGTCTGCTCTCCGTTTTCTTCGTGAATCGTAAGATAGCATTTATAAATAATGGTCTTGTTGGTCTTCGGATAATTGTTTCCTCCGAAGCAGAAGTTGCCCAGCGAATAAACTATCTCGGCATCCCCGTAATCCTCGATCTTCTGCAGGCAGTGCGGGTGGGCTCCTATGACAAGGTCCGCTCCCTCATCCACCATATATCTGCAGGCTGACACCTTCCAGTTCTCCGGCACAGGCTCGTACTCCTTACCGCCATGGAAGTAAACCACCTGGAAATCCGAGTTTTCCTCAGCCTCTTCCAGATGCTTGGCTGCATCGTAAACTTCATTGAAGTTGTAATATGCGACACATACTATGGCTATGCGGTAGCCTTCCTTCTCGTAGTAAATGATCTTATCCCTGAGGCCCCAGTCCACACCTGCGGCATCCAATGCTTCGCCGGTATCTTCCAGCGCGT
Source organism: uncultured Lachnospiraceae bacterium (assembly GCA_902780985.1). The sequence goes on from CACZHN010000103.1 coordinate 785, forward strand.
CGCTGCCGTAATCCAGTGTGTGATTGTTGCAGATCGTTACCGCATCTATTCCTCCGGTCTTAAAGACTCCTGCGTTCTTGGCCGGCGACTTGAACCAGAACCCTCCGTCTTCTCCCTTGTCTCTAAGGACTCCCTTGTTGTCGGAGAAAACGTTCTCGCAGTTGGCAACCGTCAGGTCATCGTCCCGAAAATACTGATCCACCTTCTCGAAAAAGTAGGAATCCGGAAGATTTTCCAGACTCCAGAGCATGGAGCCTTCACTGCCGTTTTCCAGATCGGATGCCATGCAGCAGTCGCCTACAAATGTCATCTCTATATCGAAGTCTCTGGCCTCGGTCTCTGTGACTTCCTCCGTAGCTTCTTCCGTATCCTGTGCGTATACGGCTTCGGTGGTCGCAGTCACATCGTCACCCTCCGGTTCAGGTGCTTCTTCCGACGATACACGTTCCCCGATGGAAGTGTATCCGGTATCCTGGTTCTGCTGTACTTCGGCCTTCTCCGCCTTCTTCTCCTTAGCAGGTTTTATGAAGATCATATACCCCGCAACACCCGCCATGGAGAAAAATAATATCATTATTATAATAACAACTGTAATCTGTCTTTTTATCTTTTTGCGTCGACGCTCTCTTTCTGCCCTTCTCTCGCGTTCGATCTCTCGGAGAGCACGTCTCACATTTTCGTCATTCATAACCCCTAAAACCCTCTGTTAAATACCAAACCTTCTAAACTGCCGTTGTTACAAACAGCTGGTTGGCAAGCCCCGACTCTTCGATCTTCTTTGCTGCTTCTTCGGCTGTCTCCCTGTTCTTAAATATGCCGAAGACCGTCGGACCGCTGCCGCTCATCATACTGTTCATGGCTCCGCCTTCCTTCATAAGCTTCTCCAAAGCTGCGATTTCCGGATGAAGCGGTGCGGTTACGTATTCCAATACATTTCCGAAATGTGATGTTACTCCCTCCAAATCCCCTGTTGAGAGAGCTTCTACCTGTCCGTCGATATCGGGATGAGGTATCTCGCTTCCCGAATCCGCCAGTCTGTCATAACCGCCGTAAGCTTCTGCCGTGGATACCGATACTATCGGCTTTGCCACAACGAATGTGCATTCCGGAAGCGGCGTAAGTTTCGTCAGTTCCTCGCCGATTCCTTCCGAAAGCGCGGTTCCGCCCATGATGCAGTACGGAACATCGGCTCCCAGCTTCACGCCTATTTCCATAAGCTCCCGCTCCGTGAGCCCGGCGCCCAGCAATTCATTTACGCCCTTAAGCGTAGCGGCACAGTCGCTGCTTCCACCCGCCATTCCCGCAGCAATGGGAATGTTCTTATCCAGCGTGATCTTTATACCACCGATGTAAGACGCTTTCTCGGATATGACTTTGGCCGCTTTAAATATCAGATTATCCTCCCCGAGGGAGAGACCCTGCCCGCCTTCGCCTGCAAGAGTTATATCAATATTCTGCTCTTGCTTCTCAAAGGTAAGCGTATCATATATATCAAGTGACTGCATGATCATTTTGACCAGATGATAACCGTCGTCTCTTCTGCCTACTATATCCAGACCGAGATTTACTTTTGCATAAGCCTTTTTTTCGATCATGTTGTATCCTCCTTAAATGTACTCATAGAAGCACATACAAAGATTATTGTACTATATTTAACTAAAACTTGCATTCAGAATATTTGTATGATATTTTTAAGTATGTGCGTCTAAAAGCACATAATTTTAACACTTTTTCTAATATATGTGGAGGAGAAAAAAATGGCAGCAACAAAAAAACAGACTAAAGGCAGCCTGACTGCATCCGGTATAATTTACACCATTATGGGTGCTGTATTCGTGATCATAGGCGTATTAATCCTTGCTACACATGCAGGATACATGCTCAAGGGTGAATGCCTGAAACTTGAAGATTACTTCAATGGTCCTTACCCTGTAGGTGAGTATGTAGAGTTCGACGTCAATTCGGTACTGGGTAACTATGCTGAGACAAAGCATACAACAAACGGAATTCCTACAGGAACCGATCAGTATTTCGTTGTCTGGACAGATGATGATTCTTTCATTTCTATCAAGGTTAAGAATAAGAAGGACGTTGAAACTCTCAATAATATTGTAGACTCAACATGGGCAAGCGATTCATTTTATTCATCAACATCTTTCCACGCAACAGGAAAGCTTAAGAATATTTCAGATTCCGAACTCCGTGGTTTCTACAATGATTTCTTTGATGAGCTCTGCTCTGCCATGGAAATCGATAGATCAGATCTTACAAGCCAGTTCGATATTAAGGAAATTGAGATCGACTGTACAGATTCAAGAAGCAGCCTTTGGGGACTTTTTGCAATTTTCTGCGGACTCGGTGTGCTTCTCGCACTTGTAGGTCTTGGTACTCTTAAGAAGGCAAAGAACTTCAACAATACACCGATTACAAATTATTCAAATTCAGATTACACACCTGTTGATACAACAGCTGAGTATAATCCGGTTGATACAAGTGTTCCTTATGAAGGCGATTCACAGGATCCAAACAATTACCAGTAATAGGTAATGCATTGTTATTAAATTAAAATAAAGCCCCTGAGAGCATGTGCGCGTTTCAGAGCCCTTATTGGGCGGGTGAAACACGCATCATGTCTCAGGGGCTGTTTTATTGTTTAATATCAATTTCTGATTTATTTTATAAATTCAGCCAGGCCATCGTGGTCGTTGTCAAAGGTTGTTATAACGTCTGCTGCAACTTTTACCGTGTCCGGTGCATTTATCATGGCTATTCCCAGACCTGCGGCCTTGATCATGGAGATGTCGTTGTCTCCGTCTCCGGCGGCAATTGCATTTTCCACCGGAATACTCAGATGCTTGCAGAGCCATGTCATGGCCTCGCCTTTACCCGATTCCTTCGGGATCAGTTCGAGATATAATGGATTGGAGTACATAAGCTTCAGCCTGTCGCCGAAGGCTTCTTCCGCTGCCATCCTGAACCGCTCCTGCTTCTCATGGTCGTGAAGCTCTATGCTTATGACCTTGCAGGGAGGAACATCCATGTAATCCAGCGCATCTTTTCCGTCCTTTACGGGAGTCTTGATGACTATCCTGTAGTAATCCAGACACTCGCCGGCCATAGGTGAAAGTATGTACTCGTCATTATATGTATGCACATAGCTGTCATACTCTTCGGCCAGTTTAAATATATCTCTTATAAGATCCTGCTCGATACCGATCCTGTAGATGGTCTTATCCGCATCCACATCATAGATCTGTCCGCCGTTGTAGGCGATAACATAGCTTCCCGGCAGATCCAGTCCCAGGCTCTCATACACTGCCCTTCCGCTGGTGATATCTCTTCCGGTACAGATGGCGAAATGATTTCCCGCCTCCACAAATTTCTTTAATGCTTCTTTTGTCTTAGGCGAAACCTTTTTATCTGTTGTAAGTATTGTTCCGTCCAGGTCGCTCACGAAAAGCTTGCTGCCTGTCTCTTTAGTATGGTCTGACAAATTCATATTCCGTTCCTGCTTCAATTCCATCAAATTCGGATTCCGTTACGATGAACTTAATCCCTCTGTCGGTCGGAGTAAGTATTCCGCCGAAATTCTTATCGTTGCTTATAACGCCCTGATTGGTTACCAGATCTCCTTCGCGAATATTTGCGAAGCAGTCGGCATAAGTCAGTCTGTAAAAATCAAAAAGCAGCTCATAGCCGCCCACCTGCGGACTGTCCATAACTACCGAAAGAGTTGTCATCGGGTCGCCAACCATTTCCCACATTCCGAGATATACATCATCGGTGGCTTTATAGTACTCCGGATCACGCACATCAGGTCCGTCTCCGTCCGGACCGTCTTCACCTGTATAGGTTGCCTGACTTACTCCCTCCTGATAATAATATCCGTAGATATCATAAACCAGTCGTTCCATTTCCGTAATCTTTCCGTTTTCATCGGTCACGATCCTGAAAAGTCCCGGATCATAACCACCCGAATTGGCGTAGTCCTCCATACCCTCCACATAGTAAGATACGGTACTTAGAGGATATTCGCATTTCGGATATGTATAGCTGTAAACGTCCACATCCTCACCGTAAAGATTCAGTACTTCCGGATTTATAAGCACTCTCTGAAGAGTAACCCTGTCTCCCATATTCTTGTAAAGGAACGCATAAAATGTACTGTTCTTCAGAACAAGCTGATCATATATATTATTTACTCTATCCATCTTCGGCTCACCTTCGTCCAGGCTCATGAAAACCCAGAACCCGTCAAAGGCCTGTCTGTCATATCCGAGACCGTCATAGCAGAACTGAGCATCTCCGTTTCCTATCTCACGGAGAAGCAGCGTATCGGCAACTCCGTCATTTGCCATGACTACCTGAAAATACACGGATGTTCCCATTATGGCATCGGGATATTCCGAAAACTCCGGCGACACTTCGGTAATCGTCATCTTGATCAGGTTGTTTGTTCCCGGTATGTATTCAAACAGATTCTCCGCATCAAAGTCGAATCTGATATACTCGCCGTCGGACCCGCGATTATATACGGCCGTTCCGGTCTCTCCGTTAAAGTAAAATGTATCCGCCACGACGTCCATATCCATGATCGGCTGTCCGTTCGGAACCAGTTCCCAGTAACCGTCGAGATAATCCTTTATATCTCTTGGAGACAAGAATAAAGCCTTGTCAGATGCATAATATATGATATCTTCGCTTCCGCCTGATACTTCCTCTGTGGTGGCTTCCGTAGTAACCTCTGTTGTCGCTTCCGTTGCTGCCTCGGTAGTGGTTGCCGGCTTCAGTCCCGGAAGATCGAAGCCATCTCCGGATACCGTGCTGCTTGTAGTCTCCGGCTCTTTATTTCCGCATCCCGCAAGCATCAGAAGACACAGCGCCACGCATATTCCTTTAAATCTTTTCATAGAGAACTCCCCTTTAAAATCCTATGTACATCAACATAAATACACCCACATTCTACATTCTGTAAAATCCGATTACATCATTCATTTATACGACAGACGCCGGTATTCATATCGATTGTACTGATCTTAAAGCGATTCGAAATATTCCTTTACTTCATGAAGGGACTCCATGACTTTTCCTGCCAGGCTGCGGATCTCGTCGTCCGGCTGCAGGATGTCCGGTACCATAATAGGGAAACCGCCGGAAGCCTTGGCTGCTCTGATCCCGTTGAAGGAGTCTTCTATGATGACGCACTCCTCCGGTCCGCATCCCAGAACTTCCATAGCCTTAAGAAAGCTGTCCGGTGCCGGCTTGCTTCTCTTTATCATGTCGCCGCCTACTATCTCGTCGAAATAGTGTATCAGGCCTGCTTCCTCCAGCTCTCTTTTTACCGTTCCGGTATGTGTGGATGAAGCTATAGCTGTGCGTATGTTCTGTTCCTTAAGGTAGTCCAGTAACTCTCTTACTCCCGGCTTCACCGGAAGATTTCCGCCTGCGGTCCTTTCCTTAAACATCTTTGATGCTGCGTCCCACCACTCTTCAAGGGGAATTGCATCTCCGAACTCTCTTTTCATGATCTCCTTGGTCTGCTCAAGGGTAACTCCTATACACATTTTGCTGACTTCTTCAATCCTGTCCGGATAATCGAAGTCAAACATTTTACCTACTTCCTTGTTGCATTCGATATAGAATCTTTCGGAATCAAAGATGACTCCGTCCATATCAAAGATTACGTATTTATACATTTTTATTCTCCTGTAAATGTCGGTATCTTATATTGCCGCACACTATTATATATTATTTAACCAATCCCGTAAATGCGCATTGAATAAAGCCCTTCAAAGCCTTATTATATATTCATGGGAAGATTAATCGATAAAATCTTAATATTTCTTCTGACGCTCTGTCTCATGAATCAGATGCTGTCGGGAAATGCGATGATCCTTGTGCCATACATTTCCATTGCCATCGTTGCGGCGAACTATTATCTTCTGACCCGGGAACGCACGGACCTGTCCATGAAGCCCGAAGGCGTAAAGGAGCAAATATCTTTTGCCCTTACCAATCTGGGGGCTCTTCTTATAGTTCTGTTCCCTCAGCTTTCCATAGCTGTCCCGAATCTCCTGTATGATATAACCGCATCCCGCAATTATATAGCATTTGCCATCTGCGTGATCGGGCTTATCCTGGGTTTTTCATATATGACCGTTCCGATGTTTCTTTTTGTTCTGCTGGCATGTGTGATATCGGTTTATCTCAGCAGCCGAAGCTCGTCCTACGCTATCCTGTCGAAGAATTTCCATCGACTCAGGGATGACAGCAGCGAGAAGAGCGAGCGTCTTCTCAGTCAGAATCTGAAGCTTGAAAAGGCTAAAGACGACGAAATCTATACGGCACAGCTTTCAGAGCGTAACCGTATCGCACGTGAGATCCACGACAATGTGGGACATATGCTTTCCCGTGCTCTTCTTCAGACCGGCGCCATGCTGGCCATACATAAGGAAGAACCGGTACATACGGAGCTGGCAGATCTGAGGTCCACTCTGGATACTGCCATGAACAACATCCGAAGCAGCGTTCACGATCTGCATGATGAGTCCATAGATCTGACAACAGAAATAGATAAGCTGACCGAACTTCTGAAGAACAACGGTCGCTTCAACGTAAATCTGGAAATAGATACAGATAAAAACATGCCTCGAAATGTTAAGTATGCGATCCTTGGAATTGCCAAAGAATGCATAACCAACATACATAAGCACAGCGACAATCCGGAGGTTGATATCAAGGTTATCGAACACCCGTCGATGTATCAGATGGTGGTACATGATTACAATCCGGACAACATAAATGCTTCGGAGAGAAGCAGTCATTCCGACAATTCCGCTCCGGACTTTTCATCGGGGGGCATTGGCCTCGCAAATATCCGCTCCAGAGTCGAATCTCTCGGCGGCAATCTCAGCATAACAACAAATGACGGATTCCGTGTGTTTATCACGATCCCTATCTCAAAATAGAAAGGCAGCGACATGAAGATAATCGTAGTAGATGATGACCGCCTTGTTGCGGTTTCACTTAAGACTATAATCGAATCGGAAGCGGGTATGGAAGTTCTGGCAGTTGCCGGCAGCGGCGAGGAAGCCATAAAGCTTTACAGGGAGCTCCGTCCCGACATCCTTCTTACCGACATCAGAATGGAAGGCATGACCGGACTTGCGGCAGGTGAGGCGATCCTCTCCGAATTTCCGGATGCAAAGATCCTCTACCTCACAACCTTCAACGATGATGAATATATAATCAAGGCTCTTTCCATGGGCGCAAAGGGCTACATCATAAAGCAGGACTTCGACTCCATCGTGCCTTCTCTGAAGGCCGTATACGGAGGCCAGACCGTCTTCGGAAGCGAAGTAACGGAGAAGATCCTCTCCCGCACCGAGCAGGGCACGGGGCCACTCACCGGCGGCTTCGATTATGAAAGCTTCGGTCTCTCCGATCAGGAATCCGAGATAGTAAAATGTGTGGCCGACGGCCTCTCAAACAAAGAAATAGCAGACAAGCTTTTCCTCTCGGAAGGAACCGTCCGCAACTATATCAGTACCGTCCTCAGCAAACTGGGACTTCGCGACAGAACAAACCTGGCAATCTTCTACTACAAAAATCTTTGAGACAGGGGGACGGAGGTTGGATAGTCAAAATGGCACTCGGGGACGGGGGTCGCGTATTCAAAATGAATACGTAACCCCCGTCCCCGAGTGCCATTTTGACTATCCAACCCCCGTCCCCCTGTCTCAGTTTCG
>CACZHN010000104.1 GCA_902780985.1 uncultured Lachnospiraceae bacterium
ATTATCACTAAAGAAGATTACGTCAAGAAGCGTAGTGTTTTGGAAGATGAAATCAGAACAAATCAGGCGATGATTGATACACTTAATGCTGATGCGGAGGATTCAGAGACCAAGGCAGAGAAAAAGATTAAAGCATTAAAAGATAAACTTAATAATAGCCTGAATTTTAACACGTATCATATACCCGATGGTATTATAGCTTCTTTGGTTGACGAGATAAGGGTATATAATGATAGGTTTGAATGGAAATTGAAAATCTTTAATGATAAAGCGACTATAAATACTGGCGTTGATGCCAATAAGAATGCTTCTATTATTACTGACAATTTCCCTTCTTACTGGGATAGCAGCACAGGCAGCAATCGCTGACAAGCAGTAATATCCGCTTTGCAGTAAAAGCTAAGTAGAATTATAAAGGACTATACAGTTAACCTTATGGTTGCTGTATAGTCCTTTTTGTTTTTACAACAGTATGGTATTATTGTTAGGAAGTATAAAGAGAAAATACCAATTACGACAATTTTTTTACACCTTACAACAGAATTTAACTTTCGATGATTTATCTGATGTAATATAAACACCTAAGTTATATTTTTCGGAATTTAGTTTGCTCGAAGGGAAAGGAAATACTTACAATGAATAGACTTAAAAAGGCTGGTGCAGTTGTTGTTATTATACTTATAAATATTATGTTGTTTGGCATAATTCCACTGAATATACTTCTGATATGGAAGGATTTTCCGCAGTGGATTATGATAATTGCTTCAGTGGTAGATATAGCGGTTGTTTTTCTTATAGCAAAAAAGGTATTTCTTGGGAAGATGGCTAAATTTATATCAGTANNNCAAAAAAGGTATTTCTTGGGAAGATGGCTAAATTTATATCAGTATTTATCACGGGAGTTTTTGCTAGCTTGTGTGTACTTCTTGCTTATGCCTGCCCGTTTTGGAATAGTGATGGTTTCAAGTCTGATAGGCCGATAAAATATTATGAGAATTCGGACCTCACAAAGAAAGAGGCACTGGATACGCTTGAGGAGGTTATGGACTATCTGAGAAAGTATCATATATCTTTCGGGGATGGACTGACACCTGAGGTTCAGGCAAAGTATGAAGAGGTCAGGGCTGATTTTGAGTCAAAGGATACGGTGAGTAGGATAGAGTTAGTGCGAGGCGTTCGTTGTATACTGCATGACATAAACGATGCACATACATCATTTAACTCGTGGGACCCTATGCTCCTATCGGATGGTCCTGAGATGGAGAGTAGAGGCTATAGCTTATATTCTGTAAATGGAATAACAGAGGACAAGATGAAAGAACTCGTAGAGCCTTATTATTCCTATGAGACGCCGCGTCATATCAGTGTAGATATGGAAAGCTTATTTTATTTTGATCTATGCGAAGTTGAGGCGCCTTATGAGGTCGTGTGGAAGAACGAGGATGGAGATGAGGAATCCCGTACTTATAATCGAGAGGACTTTATAACTTCTGACGAATACTATGATCTTCTGGATAAGTATATGCCATCAGATAATAGTAATGAGTCTTACGTTTATTATGAAATAGACGAAGAAAAGAGTCTGGCTGTATTTACGCTAAAGCGTTGTTGGATAAGTGATCACTACAGGGATGTGGTACGTGAAATGTTTTTGGAGATTAAAGAGAAAAACATCGAGAACCTTGCGATTGATCTAAGAGGTAATGGGGGCGGAGATACATATGTCGTAAATGAACTATTTAAGTATCTTCCTATAGACACATATTACCAGGGAGATAATTTTAGGAAGATAAGGTGGAACTATCTGACATTTGATCAGGAGGGTGAAACCAAGAATAAGAGAAATAAAGAGCTTGAGTTTGATGGGGAAGTGTATGTGCTTACTGATAAGGATTCATTTTCGTCAGCCATGCTTTTTACTGAGATGATAGTAGACAATGGACTTGGAAAGGTAATAGGAGAGTCACCTGCGGAACCTTGCAACTCCTGTGGCGAGATCACACAGTTCTATTTCGAAGATATCGGAATGTGGCTTTCAGTGTCGACAGCCTACTACAACCGAATAGATTCTTCAAAAGGTGACTATATCGAACCTGACTATCCATGCGCAGGGGAAGATGCAATCGATACATTATATGATGTTGTCAGCAATAAGTAAATATTCAGGAGAAATCAAACTAGTCATATAACTTAAAAGATAAATTAGAACGACAAATCGCAGTTTGGCAAACAGATGGAGAAATGCGGTCTTCATTTTGCAGGATACGGAGAATTCGAGAAATTGGACGGAAGCTGTAAGGCGCGTTCGATGGAATATGAGGGCATCTTGTGACACAAATTCCGGGTTTCTTTACTAATGTCGTTGATGGAAGGATGCATTGTGCAATAGCGGTGATTACGAAAAAATGATAAGCAGAGTAGAACGTATATCAGAAAAGCAGCTTGAAAAGATTCGGATTCTTGTTGGCGAGGCTTCTGTTTGATACGGATATGAAAGAGTACGCAGAGATGTATAAGCATTTTGGATGTGCTATAAAAAATAAATTTTTATTTTTCTTACGAAGAGGTGACAAACAAATGGATATCAGAAGAATAAATGAAGTCGACGATGTGACCGGAGAATTTATAAATGAGGAGTTTTCTCAATACGGTATACAGAATAAAGTTGATTTAAACTATGAAGAATTCTGTTTTGTAGCAGAAGATGATGGGAAAACTATTGGTGTTATAACTGGCATAGCATATTATAACGAGATTCATATTGGTGATCTTATTGTTAGTAGTAGATGTAGAGAAGCCGGAATTGGAAGCTCACTTGTTCGTGCTGTAGAAGAAGCATATAAAGATAGGTGTTATGACAAAATTACACTTACAACATTCGGTTTTCAAGCCCCGGAATTCTATAAGAAATTGGGTTATGAATTAGAATTTGTTCGTGAGGATAAGAATCCTAAGTTAAGTAAATATTTCTTTATGAAGAAGCTTTAGATTTCGGTTTTGCTAAAAAAACTATTTAATATATCTTCAGTTTGAGTTAAATAATTCAACTATTGGTACAATGAACAAACTTTCGGGTTTTCCCACTATCGAGTGGGAAAAATTATCTTAGAAAATTATTCACTACGAGGTAACTAAGAATGCATTTTACTTATTGTCCGTTTTGCGGAAACAAACTTGTAAACAAACAAATTGGAGATGAGGGAGAGATCCCATATTGTGAAAATTGCTCCACTCCTCTTTGGGATATGTTCACGACAAGCGTCATAGTGGCTGTTATTAATGAATATAATGAAATTGCTCTACTTAGACAGCAGTATGTTTCCGCAACCAAATATGTATGTGTTGCCGGAATAATGAAAATCGGAGAATCTGCAGAAGAATCGGTTAAGAGAGAAGTGCAGGAAGAACTAGGACAAACGGTTGATTCTCTGGAATATATTGCGAGTTATCCGTATGAAAAAAAAGAAATGCTTATGCTAGGATACAAAGCATTAGTAAGGAAGAAGGATTTGGTTCTTTCGGGAGAAGTTGATGCCGCGGAATGGGTTGATCTCGATAAGGCACCAACATTGCTTCGTGAAGGCGGAATAGCTTGGCAACTTGTTAATTCGATCATTGCCCAGTCAGTGTATTGATAAATCATAATCTCGCAATATAACCTAGTAAGAAAAACTGAAAGTTACTGTTACTAAGCCTATTAAAAGGACTATACAGTTAACCTTATAAAGGTATTTGCAAACAAGTGGTATAAAAGTTTAGAATTATAGAATAATAAAATGCTTGGGAGAAAGAAGAAAAAGGATCGGAAAAAGACGGCTAGAAGATCAGGAGAAAGACAAGATGAAGAAAAGTTGATTGGAATATTTTCGACTGAAGAAAAGGCAAAAGAAGCTATTCGGGGACCGGACATTATGTCCGGTCCTTTTTAACTATCGTTATAAAAAATATTTGTCTATTATAACAATTTTGTTGTATTATATGATTAACGTATATTACATGATTCGTTTTGGAATGGCGAAACATGATTTATGTCAAAAATGATATATGTAGAGAGTAAAGGGGTACAGTTAAGATGGGTAAGAAGATAATGGTCGTGGGAGCCAACTTTGACAATAAGGGCTCACAGGCAAAGCTCTATGTAGTTATCGATGAGTTAAGAAAACGTTACAGTGACTGTGAAGTGTATTATGCGCATAACGATGAGCAGTTAGACGGCGCGTTATACAGATTCGGCAAGATCGTATTTAACAAGAAAGCTCAGTCACAGGTTTTGAAGGCAAATCCTTTGACGAACATTACAAAGCTGTTTAAGAAGAAGGATGATACTCCGGGAGCTGAAAAGGATATCACAGATATCGTATCACAGATGGATCTGATGATAGATGTAAGTGAGAATACTTTGTCAGATCAAAGCACTTTAGCTGATATTGAATTCTACATGAACAATATCAAGATAGCTAAAAAGTATAAGATACCTATGATCATGATGCCGCAGTCTTACGGCCCTTTTAATTTCAGTCTTGATGAAATGTATATAATGGGAGATCTGAAGGATCTGCTTTTCTATCCGAAGGCCATTTTTGCACGTGAGCAGTTCGGTTACGATGAAATGATGGGATACTTCGGACTTGATAATCTGAGACGTTCAACGGATATGCTTTTGATAGATAATAATTTTGAATTATCAAATGTATGTTCGAGATTCTACAGACCGGAGATTCCGGAAGTGGCTGAAACAAACAGTGTCGGAGTAATCCCGAATGCAGTATGTTTCGGTAAAAAGCACAGCGACCGTACTTTGGATATGTACAAGAAGCTTTTCGAAGCATTGAAGGCTGCCAGAAAGGAAGTTTATATATTCTGTCAGGCTGCTTCCGATATGGAAGTATGTAAAGAATTAGCCAACAGCTTCAGACATTTCGATAATATCCATCTGATAGACCGTGAAATGGACTGTGTTGAGATCGATATGTTCCTGAAGAAGTTTGAATTTATCGTTACTTCGCATTATACGGCAGTTGTTCAGGCGTATAGAAACTATATACCTGTTCTGGCTCTCGGATCGGGAGAGAAGTATAAAGAGATAACAGAGCTTCTCGGTCAGGAGAAATTCAATTTTGATGTTCTTTCGGAGACAACAAATAACTATGATATAGTTGATGCTGTTAACGACTTAATGAAGGATCCTGATATCGCCAAAACAAGAATTCAGACCCGTATGATAAATATTCAGACAAAGAACTGCTTCGAAATCTTAGATGAGCTGAAGTGGTAAGATGAAGATGTAAGGGCCGGACAATATGTCCGGTCCTTTTTGATACACCGCTTACGGTGGAACATGAGACAGAGGCTTTAAAGCAGGCGGGATTATACTATTAAAGCTGTAAAATCCTGTTGACAAGAAAAAAAAATAATGTTATTTTTTTAGTAAACCGACAATCTGTCGGTTATACAACAAGTGATAGGAAACATGATATGAGAGTCGTTAAATCAGCTGATGAAAGAAAAAACGAAATACTTGATGTGGCGGAACAGCTTTTCTCCGAGAAGGGTTTTGACAATGCCAGTACGAATGACATTATCAATAGGATCGGTATTGCGAGAGGAACACTGTATCACCACTTTGCTTCCAAGGAAGAGATACTTGATGCACTTGTTGAAAGGATGACGCGCGAAGGAATAGCCAGAGCCGGCATGATCGTTATGAATACCGATGTACCGATTCTTGAACGCCTTACAGGAGCTATAATGGCACTCAGAATCGATAACGGGGCAAGTGCCGAAGTTATGGAACAGATCCATAAACCGCAGAATGCACTGCTTCATCAGAAGATGCAGGACAGACTGCTGGGAGGAGTGGTTCCCTTTATAGCACAGCTTATCGAAGAGGGGAATGCAAGCGGGCTTTTCGATACGAAGTTTCCGGTGGAAACAGCCGAGATGATAATGATTTATTCAAGTTATGTATTCGATGAGCGAACCGGTCTTGATCCGGAAGAAAAGGACAGGAAAGCCAAAGGATTTATAAATCTTACCGAAAAACTTCTGGGAGCAAAGGAAAACAGCCTGGCAGCCGCCATCATGAAACTGATTCAAAGATAATATTATACGGGGTCGTACGACCCCATATATTTTAAAGTTAGACCGACAATCTGTCGGTAAGAAGTGAAAGGGTTAAAAATGGAAAAGAAATCGAATTTCGGGAAATTCCTCATTCTATGGAGTGGGGAACTTATATCGGCAATAGGAGGGGGACTCACAAGCTTCGGACTCAGCGTCTATGTTTATCAGAAGACGGGAAGTGCGGGAAGCATGGCGCTTGTGTCACTGTTTGCATTTCTTCCGATGCTTCTGCTGAGTCCTATTGCCGGTGTGTTTGCGGACAGGTTTGACAGACGTCTCCTTATGATGTTAGGAGACGGGCTGTCAGCCATAGGACTTATTTACATCTTGATATGCATGTTTACCGGAGAAGCAAAGGTATATCAGATATGTATCGGGGTATTTATCAATTCATTCTTTTCGGCGCTGCTTGAGCCTTCATACAGGGCTACGATCACAGATCTGCTGACGAAGGATGAGTACTCAAAAGCCAGCGGTATGGTAAGCATCGCCGGAAGTTCAAGATATCTTATATCACCGCTTATCGCAGGGCTTCTGCTGGCGATAAGTGATGTAAAGCTTCTTATCTGCATAGACATCTTCACATTCGTTCTGACGGTAATATGCACAGCCATAGTAAGAAGAGGTATCGAGCAGAAGAAAGCGGAAAACAGTGATTCCTTTATAAAGAGCTTCAAGGAAGGATGGAAAGCCATAACGGTAAAGAAGGGAATATTCATCCTGATCATGATATCCGCTGTGATGACTTGCTTTATGGGAGTTATCCAGATACTTGTAGAACCGATCATCCTTGATTTTCAGAGCAGTAAGGTTCTGGGTATCGCCGAGACACTCTGTGCCAGCGGAATGCTGGTTTCAAGCGTGATCATAGGAATTGCAGGACTGAAGAAGCATTTTGTACGAATCCTCAGCATATCCCTTGCTATATGCGGACTTTCAATGATTGGTATGGGATTTAAGGAAAATATAATCATAATATGCTGTTTCGGTTTCATGTTCTTCTTCGCGCTTCCTTTCGCGAACAACTGCCTGGATTATCTTACAAGAACAAATATCGATGCGGATAAACAGGGAAGAGCCTGGGGGCTTATAAGCTTCCTGTCACAGATAGGATATGTGGTTGCATACGGATGTGCCGGAATGCTGTCCGATAAGATCGCGGCTGTAAGAAATATAAGTATTGGACGAGGTGCAGCAGGCGTGGTAATGATCTCCGGAATGCTGCTTACGATAACGGCACTTTCGATTCTTGGATTTAAAGAGGTTAAGAAACTGGAAAAGGGTGATTCTGATGATTAGAAGGTTGATGATAAATGATTTTAAAGATAATAAGCTGATCACCGTATCAACATCCGCATTTATGGCTGTCACTGCCATGCTTCTGGGACTTTCGATACTTCTCTTCGCAAGGCTTTTTACATCAATCGATTCGCTGATGAAGAAAGCGGAGACACCGAGCTTTCTGCAGATGCATACGGGAGATCCGAAAGAAGAGGCAATACGGGAGTTTGCGGATGCAAGAGGAGAAGTGGATAAATATCAGATAAGTACATTTCTCAATCTGCAGAATAGTCAGATATCCATAGGCGATAAGTCTCTTGAGGGAAATATGCAGGACAACGGACTTTGCCGTCAGAGCGAATGCTTTGATTATCTTCTGGATGCAGACGGAAATGTAATCCGCCCTTCGGAAGGAGAGGTATATGTGCCGGTATGCTACAGAAAAGAATATGATGTCGAGATCGGAAGTAAGATGAGGATCGGTACGGAGGAACTGGCGATAGCAGGTTTCTTAAGGGATTCTCAGATGAACTCCATGATGGCGTCTTCCAAGAGATTTCTTGTAAGCGAATCGGATTACGAAAGAGTGCGTCCACTGGGAAGCGAAGAATATCTTATCGAATTCAGGATTAAAGACGGCAGTGATGTTAATGCATTTGCCACCGCATATAAAGATGCGGGACTTCCGGACAACGGCCCGACTATCACATATCCTCTTATAAAAATGATGAACGCTCTGTCGGACGGAATCATGATACTGGTGATTCTTCTTATCAGCGTGGTAGTGCTTATCATTTCCGTGATATGTATAAGATATATCATACTTACACAGATGGAAAAGGACAGACGCGAGGTCGGCATGCTGAAGGCGGTGGGAATATCAAGAAAGGATATTAAAAATCTTTATGTATCGAAATACATGTTTCTTTCGGCCATCGGATGCCTTGTGGGAATAATAGCTGCCCTTATCATCGCAAAGCCTCTGGGAGAAGGAATGAGAGAACTTTACGGAGAAGCGGAGAATGCTGTGCTTATCTATATCCTGATGATCCTGGGTGCGATACTGGCAGAAGCTATCATACTTCTTTCGGTACGCAGGACCCTTCGTAAGACCGAGAAGGAATCGGCGGTTTCGGCATTAAGAGGAGAAGGTTCCGGGAAAAAGAAGAATCTCTGGTTATCGGTATCGGTCATTGCTGCGGCTGCGGTATTTATGATCCTCGTGCCTCAGAGTATGAAGAGTACGCTGGCATCACCGGAATTCGTAACATATATGGGAATAGGTAATGCAAACGTACGTATGGATGTAAGACAGACCGATGATATAGAGGGAGTAACGGACAGACTTGAGGATGAGATAAAAGAGGACTGCAGAGTTGCCGACTATTCGGTTATGCAGACGGGATCCTATAAGGCGGTCCTTCCTACCGGGGAGTCGTATAATCTGATGATCGAAAGCGGAGATCACGGCAGATTCCCTGTAAGCTATATAGAAGGACATTTTCCGGAAAACGAAAGCGAGATAGCTCTCTCGGTACTCAATGCTGAAGAAATGAAACTTAAGGTTGGTGATACGGTGGTCGTATATAAAGACCCGGGAGATGGTGACAGTGTTCCTGTGAACTGCAGTATCTGCGGTATATATTCCGATATCACAAACGGCGGAAAAACAGCAAAGGGATGTATAAGAGATGAGAGTGATAAGACGCCAATAATGTGGAGCATTCTTTATATATCACTTACAGACGAAAATTGTGTGGGAGCCTGGGTTGATGAATATCAGAGTAAGTATTCGTCTTTCGATGAGGGTATCAAGGCTACGGAGATATCCGAGTATCTTAACGGAATGTACGGGCAGACCATAGACAACATATTCAATGCTTATGTTGTAGCCCTTATCCTGGGCAACTTCATTCTGATCATCGTGGTGGTACTTCTGGTACGGCTTGTCCTCTGGAGAGAGAGGA
>CACZHN010000105.1:0-3123 GCA_902780985.1 uncultured Lachnospiraceae bacterium
TGATCCGTCATATCTCTTTTTAACCGCGCTTCATCAAGTCTTTCAATAAGATAATCATATATCTCACTGCGCTTTTTATTGGCATATTTAGGATATCCGTACTTAAGCTGTATTCCGAGAAGCTCCGGCCTCCATAAAAGATCCAGCTGTGTTTTCAGCTTCACCTTTTTATTCGGACTCGCTTCTCTTTGCTGTGTTACTTCCCCGTTCGGAGAAATAATAAGCACGCCCCAATGATCGGGAACATGTTCCGCCGCATGGAGTCGGTGGCTTTCACCCACGGCTATATAACAGTAATCGCAATACTTGTCATAATCCTTAACCTGTGTGGCAAGTCTTGTATATGTATCCGCATCCGACTTTATCTCGATGCCTATGATCGCACCGTCTGTTATTGCCAGAACATCCGCACGGGACTTCTTAATAATTTTTTCTTCTATGGTCCTTACCTTTCCGAACTCCGTATCCAGATAATCGAAAAGAGGTTCCCTCATATCCTTATCAAGCATAAGGCACTCATCTTATTTAAGAGTTACATCGTCAATAAAGAAATTGTCACCACATTCGATAACGGTAAACTTAACATGCTTTTCTTCGTCGCCGTACTTAAGAGTTGCATCGACTTCCTGAACGGAATTAACACGTACAGGCATAGTAGACATGTTATTGAGCTTTTCGGAAACTGCCTTCTTCTTTCCGTCGCCCAGATCCTTAGATGAGCCCATAACAAGCGTCATATTCTTCTGATCTTCAGGGAAGCTTGCCATCATGCTCTTAACGCTCTTCTTCTCTTCGCTGATACGCTCAGCCTTCGGGATAAGCTGCATATAAGCATCAACATCTCTGTTGTTGACTGCCTGGATATATGCATCGAAAAGCTCGTTTACACTTGCTTTTCCGCCCTTCTGCTTAAAAGGTCCCCAGTTCATAAATACTGCAAGGACTCCGAGAGATATTATAAGAAATGCAGCAACGATCGATATGATCTGAACAGTGTATTTCTTTTTGGCCGTCTCCGGAGCAGGTGCCGTAGGATTAGGATAACTTTGGCCGCCCACATATCTTTGATTCATAAGATTCTGAGGCATAGGCTGCTGAGTATACCCCTGCGGTGCCTGAGGTTTTTGGAACTGCTGCCCCTGCTGTGGGTATCCCTGCTGAAACTGTCCCTGCTGGAATTGTCCCTGAGGCGGGAATCCCTGGTTCGGATAGCTGTTCATCTGCTGATTAGGAAAGTTAACAGGTCTTTTGTTCTGATTATACGGAGTCATGGACGGCGCATCATTCGAGAACTGCTGTATATTTCCCATATATGAACTGTTATTGTTATTATTCTGATTGAATTCTGTCTGATTATTATCCATTGTATTATTACTCTGTTATATATGGCTTGATCACGTCAAGTATTGTATCGATATCGTCACCCTCGTAGATATTAAGCTTTATAGGCTTTGAAATATCAAGACTGAAAATACCCATGATTGACTTAGCATCTATTGTATATCTTCCGGCAACAAGATCAAAATCGTTCTTGAATCCGCTGATGTCATTAACGAATGACTTAACCTTGTCAATTGAATTAAGTGATACATAAACTGTCTGCATATATTTTGCCCTCCGAAAATATTATATTTTTTAATGCAACTATGCTATAATTCTAAAAGTTTACAGACTAAAAGTCAACAATCTAAAAATAAATGTAAGTTAGGAATTTGACAAAAATGTACGATAATCTTAAGGGTAAAAAAGTATATATATACACTCTCGGATGCAAAGTAAATCAGTATGAATCCGACGCAATGTACGAACGACTGGAAAAATACGGCTGTATAAGCGTTATAGGTTCCGATGAGTCGGGGCCCGAGTCTGTTCCGGATATATGTATCATCAATACCTGTTCCGTTACAAATATGGCTGATAAAAAATCCAGACAGATCATAAGCCGTATGAGAAAACATAATCCGGATGCGGTCATCATCGCAACGGGATGTTATGTACAGGCTGCTGCCGAGGATATTGAGAAAGCCGGTGTGGCAGATCTTATAATCGGTAACAACCGCAAAAGCGAATGCGCAAGGATCATCAGTGAATATCTGGCCGAGCACAGAGCTTCCGATAACTTTATAGATATCAATAAAGATTCGGAATACGATGATCTGCTACTCCACATGCCTGAAGGCCATACAAGGGCTTATATAAAGATTCAGGACGGATGTAATAATTTCTGCACCTACTGTATCATTCCGTACGTAAGAGGTCGTATCAGAAGCCGTAAACTTCCTGATGTTGTATCCGAGATTGAAGGAATCGTGGCAAGCGGCGTTAAGGAAGTTGTTATAACCGGAATAAACCTTTCGGCTTACGATGATGCCGACGCAGGAGCAACGCTTATCGATGTCATATGCGCAGTTTCAAAGATACCGGGACTTGAAAGGATCCGTCTCGGTTCCCTTGAACCGCGTGTTATAACCGATGAATTCCTGACAGCCGTTAGTGCATTGCCGAACTTCTGCCCGCATTTCCATCTTTCTCTTCAGAGTGCATGCAATACTACACTGAAAAACATGAACAGGCATTATACTATCGAAGAGTTTATCGGCGTATGCGATAAGATCAGACAATACTTTGACCGCCCTGCTCTCACAACAGATGTGATCGTGGGATTCCCGGGAGAAACCGACGAGGATTTTGAAACAACATATAAGAATCTGGAAAAGATAAATTTCTATGAAATGCATGTTTTCAAATATTCGAGACGTAAAGGTACCGTTGCTGATAAGATGCCGAATCAGATACCGGAACAGATTAAAAATCAGAGAAGCGACAGGCTCCTTCTGCTGAGTGAAAAAAATAAAAAGTCTTTCGAAGAAAGCTTTTCCGCAGAACCTCTTAATGTTCTGATTGAGGAAAAGATTACGTTAGACGGAAAAGACTACTTCAGAGGACATACCGAGCGATATATGCTTATAGATATCCCTGCGGATTATATGGCCGAGCATTATCCGGAACCGAATGATCCGATCAATAAAATATGCCGCTTTATCCCTTAAGATAAAGCGGCTGCTTTTTTAGTCATGATATAAAATATCTATCAATGAGCCGTCAACGGCATTTATAAGTATT